>CALFCE010000387.1 GCA_937951215.1 uncultured Granulosicoccaceae bacterium | reverse complement strand
CCTCGTTGATTAAACTACCTCCGGTGTTTGGATTACCTCCGGAGTTCGAACCACCACTATGATCCGAATTCTCTCCAGTAACTGAGTTGTTTCCGGTGCCCGTGTTACCCCCGGGATCCGTGTTGCCGTCGGAATCTGCATTACCTCCGGCGCTCGAATCATTATCAGTATCCGAGTTATCTCCAGTGTTCAGGCTGCCAGAGGTGTCTGAACTATCATCACTATCTGCACTGCCCGCGGTTTCCGGGTTACCCCCGGAGTTTGCCAGGTCGTTGGTATTTGAATTGGCTCCGGTATCTGTATTGCCATGGGTACCAGAACTAATCCCGGTAGCTGAATTGCCATTACCGTCTGAGTTTCCATCGCCAAGTGAATGGGAGGAGTCGGCGTCTCGGTAGTTGGGTAGACCATCGCCGTCACTATCGCCGGTACCATCGAATATGTCAGGTATGCCATCGCTATCGGAATCTGTATCCAGTCTGTCGGGGATTGAATCAAAGTCTGCATCGCCGTCTGGAGTGCCGTATGTTTCGTAGTTGTCGTCGACACCATCGTTGTCAAGGTCGGGACCTCCGGTCTGGTCAGGATCAAAGCGATCGTCTATTCCGTCACCGTCAATATCAGAGCTACTGCATCGGGATTCATGAAAATCCGGGATGGTATCGTTGTCTGAGTCAAGGTCGCGAAAATCAGTGATGCCGTCCTGGTCTGTGTCGGTCGTGAGCTCGACGGTATCGGGCACTGCGTCATTGTCTGAATCCGGATCGAGATAGTCCGGCGTACCATCGTAGTCTGTGTCCACCAGACCCTGTACTTCAAAAATATCGTTGATGCCGTTATTGTTGGTGTCAAAACCTGCACTTGAATCAACATCAAATTTGTCATCGATACCATCGGCATCCCAGTCGTGAAAGTGCGCTGATGCTTCAATTCCGTCCGCAATACCGTCGTTGTCCGAGTCTGGATCTTCGTAATTGCTTAATCCGTCTCCATCGAAATCGTCTTTACCGTCAAGAATATCGGGTACAGAATCACCATCGGTATCCAGATTGCCGGGGACGCTGTTAAACGGAAGAATAGGGTGAGAATCGGCATCGCGATAATCAGGCAGTCCATCTCCGTCAGTATCTCCAACGCCGTCAAGAATGTCTGGAATAGTGTCACCGTCGGAATCCAGATCCAGACGATCGGGGATACCATCGAAATCTGCATCACCATCTGGCGTACCAAATGCTTCAAAAAAATCATCTACTCCATCCAGATCGAGATCGGGACCATTCGTGTGATCCGGATCGAAGCGATCATCAATACCATCGTTATCAGTGTCGACACTGCTGCATCGAGATTCATGAAAATCGGGGATTGAGTCGTTGTCTGAATCTTTGTCCCTGAAATCGGGAGTGCCGTCTCCATCGGTATCGACAGTTCCTTCTACCGTGTCAGGCAAGGCGTCGTTGTCGGAATCCGGGTCGTGTAGATCTGGTAGCAGGTCAAAGTCGGTGTCCAGCAATCCTGCTGTTTCGAACCAATCGTTGATTCCGTTGGAGTTGGTGTCCTCGCCAGTTGTGGCGTCGATGTCGAACAGATCATCGATGTTGTCAGAATCGTGGTCATTTCCGGTGATGCCTGCCTCGATACCATCTTCTATACCGTCATTATCGGAATCAGTATCCTCATGATTGCCCAATGAGTCTCCATCTATATCAGTGGTAGTTTCCAGTATGTCCGGGATACCATCTCCGTCGGTATCGATTGTGAGGAGGGTGTTGGCCTGATTATCGGCCACTGTGTTGCTGTTGGTGAAACCAGCAAAAATACCAGTGAAGTAGAACCCGTTGTTGGTTGTCCAGGTTTCGCAGATTGAAAGCAAAAGCGAGATGTTGCTTTCAGCTTGACTATTAAAATTCTGAGGTTGTGATTCTGCTGAATCTTTGTGATGGGTAATCCACTGCTGTATGGATTCTTGTGAACATGTAGAGTCAAGGGAATACGTCGTTGTGGAGTTTGCAGAAGTAGTACTGCAAATCAGAACGAGGAATACAGCAAGTTGGGTACGTACTGCGAACCAGATGCTATCCATGCAGCTGCCTTTATCAATCCATGATAAAAAACTTCTAATTTTAGTTTGATAGCAATGTGCTGTTCGTTGTTACTTCTCCCTTGTTTGCTCAAAGGCTGATGCCAGCACCAAATCAGTTACCAAATCTCAGTCAGTTTACTTCTGTTGTCGTCTCAATTAACTATGAGAGCTCAACGCTCTGAAACACGCCCCGGTGTAAGCGACCTGTCTCTCGATGTACTACTGGTATATGAAACTTGTTTCTCGATCAGTAACGGCAAGTCGTGGGAATCTTGGATAGATCGATGGGATATGTGACAATTATTAACTTTCTGGCGAAAATCTGTTGTCACGAAGGCAAGAATTTTTCCGTGGTTGATCTGAGCAGGGAGGAAGATATTGGTGGGGCTGCGCAAGGAGATGCCTGGCATCCGTTAGCTTGGAAGAGCGGGCCACTGATTTGACCCGCTATTGTTCTTGTTTACAAACCTGTGAGTGGCTTGCCGGAAATGTTATCGGGCGATGAGTTCGACACGCCTGTTTTTTGCCATGCCGTTTTCAGTATCGTTATCAGCGATGGGTTGAGATTCTCCAAATCCAATGGGTTCCATACGGCTAGTTACCACGCCACGTGAGCTTAGATAGTCAACAACCGACTGAGCCCGTCTTTGTGATAGTGATTGATTATAGGAGTCTGATGCTCTGCTGTCCGTGTGCCCAGACAGTGTGATGTTCAGTTCTTCACACTCGACAAGAGTCTTTGCTACCGAGTCAAGTATGCCGGATGCTTCTGTAGTCAGCTTGGCGGAGTCGGTATGAAAATTAACCCCGTTCATTACACCATTGTGTTGCAAACAAGGATCTGGCTCCGCTGCCGCAACCACTGGCTCCGGGATAGGTGCTGGTGCTGCCGCGACAACAACGGCCTCTCTTTTGTGTTTTGGTCCAAGGCGATACATCAGCCCAAGTTGTCCGTATTGTACGTCTTCCTCGTAGGATATAACTTCAGCTCTGATTCCGACGCCTATTTTGGTTCCGTACTCAAGACCAGCTCCATAAAGCACATGGTTACTGTTGTCTTTTTGAAAATTGACGCCGCCAACCGGGCTGTTTTCCAGCATACCAACACCGATCCTGCCAAAACCTGTCAGCCCATGTCGTTTCGCAGTGTGTCGATTTTTACCAGCATACACCAGCGCTGAACCGCCATGTAGGTGATAGTTAATTCGGCCGCCCGTAGAGATACCAGCTGAGCCAAGGTCTGCCGAGTGTAACTCCAGCGATAGTCGTTTATGTACATCGGCACCCAGGGTTATCTGGCCGCCGGCGTTACCTCGATCATTGACATCACCCACTACCTCTGAAGTGTCTGGTGTGAGCCATGAGTATCCGAGTCCGGTTGCCGCATACACGCTTTTGTGAAATCGGTTTTCATGGTTTGAGTACGCACGTTCGGAGCCGTTTGCAGCCCCGAGCTGTGGTTCTTCGATCGTGTGTGAGCAGGCGGACAATACAACTGCAATCGCTCCGCTCAGACATAATTTGTTGAATCGGGTAACGCGTGAGATATTCATTTTTTGTTGCATCCTTAATTGATAAAACGCCTGACAGCGCATTTACTGATCAGGATCAATTTCCTTTGTGTCGTTTTTGTTCATGTTGATGTGTCGCAGCTGTCTCACAACATACAGGTAAGCGACTACCTAACGCTGCAAGCGGCCTGATTACCAAAGGCTTTAGAAATTAAGCAGGTTTTTACAAAGATGAAACTGTTGGAGTCGGGGAGAGCCCGGATACCGCAGGAAATGCAAGAAAGAACTGTGCCATCCCCCCGTTATGGCATCAGATCAGGGCTGACAGCCGCTTGGGAATGAATGGACTTACTGGTCACGCGAAGGACTAGCGTGAATGGCGAGTATGGAAGGGAAGCTCATCGCCAACCCAGGATTGGCGATGAGCTAATCGATGGCTGGTTTAGAACTGAAGCCTGAACCCGAATTTCAACCAGTGCTGGGCCACATTGTCCTGTTGTGCTCGAGTCTCGTAAAAGAGCTGGGCACTGCGGCCATTCGGAAATTGCGCGCTGGCTCCGATACCTAAATTGTAATAGCTGGTGTCGCGCTTGTTACCATTGATAGTAAACAGGGAGTTGGACGGGTCGGCCTGGAAGGATGCCGAGATGCCGTCTTTGGAGCCTTCGGTTTCAGCTTCAAACTCAAACCTTGCCTGTGGCACGATAACCGCCTTTGAGGTGCTAAAAGCTTTGGAAACCTGTCCACCAATAGAAATGGTGGTTGAGGTCGCACTGTGCGAGCGAACGTTCAGTACGGAACCAAATCCTTCAGCACGCTGATTTGCCCTTTCCCTGTAACCATCAACATTGGCCTGAGTGAGAGACAACCTGCCGTAGGGTCCGATTTCCCAGCCTGAATAATTGAAGTTTCTACCAGCGCCCAAGGTTAGCGAGGTAACCAGAGCATCGGTTTCACCCATTGCCATGACAGGGTTATCATCATCGGCAGTCAGATTTATTTGCCGCTCAATATCGAATGAGCTTTGGCCAATATCCAGTACCACATCAGCGTAGCCAAGATCTGATTTATACCAGGTGCCAAAGAGCGTGATGCTCAGGCTTTCAACTTCAGACCCACCTTCAGCGGAAGTAAATCGTGTTTCATTTTGTGCGAAATTAAACCCGGCTCCTATCACCAGACTATCGCTGAATCGGTAGTCTGCACCGATAGTCATACCGGATGTTTCGATATCTGCGTTCTGTTGTTCACCACTACCGTTGTCAAGGCCGCCATCGATTTCACCAACGGAGATAGAGCCCGTTGCAAAGAATCCGAGGCGTTCCGAGAACGTATCACCGGCTGCGGCGCTGCCACCTGAAAACTCGTACAAAGCATTTTGAGCAGCGTTAACAACACTGCCTGGAATATTCTCTCCCAGCAAGTTCAGGTTAAGGCCAGAAAGATCCAGCCGATCGGTATTACCGCTGCGTATTGAATTGATCCGTGAATAGACATTGGTGATTTGAAGGTCTGCAGTGGAGATCAATGAATCGGTAATGGCAAAGAGTTCCTCGGGTGCGATGCGATCGAGGTCGGTACCAGGATCCTGTGAATTATCGATCTGATTCTCTAATTCTTCGCAGGTGTTAATCAAATCCTGTGTAGCTTCTGCATCAGCGCCAGCTGCGTTGGGATTACCAGCAGCTCCACCGAGGAGTCTTAAGGTATCGCAGGCGACATCAAGGCCGTCACCAGCACTGTCCTGATTACGCGTCAGTGTTGGCACCTCTCCAATACCGATTCTGATGGTGTAGAAAGCCTGCCCGACAGGTACTGCGAAATCCGGGATATCGTTTCTGGCCAGTATCCCGGCTGAGGCATTTGATTGTTCTGGTGGGAGCAGTGCCTCGGCTATAATACGTGCGATACCATCGCTACGCACTATCCTGACGCTATTGCTGGTTCTGCCGTTTTGCCCCGTCGTGGTGAACACGAAGCCGTTGCGCGGTTCACCTTCCAGGAACTCCACAGCACCGACTGGTTCGACACGCCAGCGTACTTGCAGCTGAGGTGCCACGGCATTGCCATTACGCGTGTCGATAATTTCAAATTCCAGGTTTTCTGCAATTTGTCCTTCAACGTGAGTGCGGGTACCCTCTGTGGTGACAGCAACACGGAAAGGTGAATCCGGATTGCCGGTTTGTTCATCATCAATAATGGTTATGGCATGGCTGGCGGGATTACCAATTTGTGCATCCGAGCCGATTGGAAAGGCGTCAACCAGATCGACAAAAAAGGTCTCCTCACCCTCTGCAATATCGTCATTCATTAGCGTGATTGTGATCGGCTTTGGCTCCACATCCCCCGGTGCCCATGACAACCTTCCTGATTGTGCCTGATAGTCTTCGCCGTCAGTGGCACTGCCATCACGGGTAGCATAATCTACCAGCACATTACCCTCCGAGCCGTTAACCCGCTGGACCAGAATCGTCACCATGGTTTCACTCTCGGCAACACTGTCGGTGTTGGCGTTAACAAACTGAAGCTGTCCGGCATCGATTGAGTCATCGGCGATAGTGATGACAATACGATTGGGTTGCCCGAGTTGTTGATTATCCCCAAGCGGTGTCGCACCTGCCAGTTGAACAAAGAACTCTTCCTGAGCCTCGAGTTCATTATCGTTAACAAGGGCAATAGTAATACTCTTCGTGCCGCTTTCTCCCGGTTGCCAGGTCAGGGTGCCTGAGCTTGCGACAAAATCACTACCACCAATCGCGCTGCCGTTTTCTGTGGCGAAACCCACGTTAACGGTACCATCGGAGCCGCCAAGCCGTTCAACTTCGACTGTGACCGAGCCTGCGTTCTCTACTGTTGTTGCGTTGGTGCTGGTAAATACCAGCATGCCCGGATCGCTGTCGTCAATGATATTGACCTGCGTTGATGATGGCGCGCCAATCGCTCCACCGTTGGCTTGGGATAGCTGAACAGAAAAGCTTTCACCAGGGTCGACCAATGAGTCCTGAATGATTGGGATGGTGACAAACTTGGACCCGCCTTCATTAACAGCCCAGGAGACGGTAGTCGATAAAGATGTGTAATCAGCCGGTGCAATAGCTGATGAATCAAGCGTACTAACGTTAACACTAACAGGAGCATTACCGGTTCGCTCTATCTCTATTTGAATTTGGCCTGCATTTTCAGCGACGTTGACGGAATTAACGGCCATTTGAACTGAAGCGGCAACCAATGAGGTGTCTGCGATTGTGACTGTCGCTTGGCTACTACCACCGATTTGAGTTGGGGTACCTGGCGTAGCCGTTAGATTCACGGCAAATGATTCGGGATCTTCCACTATGTCATCTGCCAGCAAAGGGATGCTAACAGTCTGGGTGGTAGAACCAGCAGGGAAAGCGATAGTTTGGCTGATGCCGGAGTAGTCCTGTCCGGCAATAGCCGAACCGTCGGCAGTCGTTACCTGCACAGAAGCTGGAGCCGCGCCATTGGTTAATGCCAAATCCAGGGTTACGCTGGTGCCGTTCTCATTGGCAGTAACGCTGACTGAACCAGGGCTAAACTCCACGGTTGGCGGAGGTGTCGTATCATTGATGGTGATAGTCGCCGTTGTGTTGGCGCCGAGCACAGTTGGTGTGCCTGGTGTAGGTGTAATCACTACAGTGAATGATTCCGCTGGTTCCAACAGGTTGTCTGCCAGCACTGTGATCGGAAGGGTTTGCGTGGTTGATCCTGCCGGGAACACGATTGTCTGGCTGACTGGGTTGAAGTCGCCCGGAGCTACTGCAGAGCCGTTAACAGTTGTCACATCAACCGATGCGGGTGCGGTACCAGCGATCAGGTTAAGTGTCAGCGTAGGTGCTCCGCCGTTTTCATTCACAGTGACATTCGTTGAAGCACCCGCAAATTCTACCGTTGGCGGTGTGGTGGTGTCCACAATGGTAATGGTTGAAGTGTTATTGGTCCCGATCAAGGTACCGCTGCCCGGCGTCGCGGTCAGTACCACTGAAAGTGTTTCATTCGGTTCTACCAGCGTGTCGGTGTTTATTGGAATACTGACAGTCTGGCTGGTGGTGGCACCGGTAAACGTAAGTGTCTGCGTCACTGATGTGTAATCACCGGGCGCTAACGCCGAGCCATTCATGGTCGTGAGATCAACCGATGCGGGTGTATTGCCGGCTGATACCACAATCTCGAGAACAGGAGCGTTTCCGTTTTCGTTGACCGTAAAAGCAGTTGATGCGGCAGTAAATTCAACCACCGGCGGTGCTGTGCTGTCGACGATGGTGACCGTTGCAGTTGAGGCAGTACCCACTAGTGTATTGGTGCCGGGTGTTGGGGTAATGGTGACTGTAAACGTTTCATTACCCTCGAACGGGATTGCATCGTTCGCAATCGGTATCGTGACCGGAGCTGTGGCCCCGGCTGGAATCGTCACTGTGGAGTTGCTGATGGTGGTGAAATCTGTGCCACCAATGGCACTGCCGTTGACTGTGCTTACGTTAACCGAAGCCGGGCCGGCACCAGCTGAGATTTGCAGGGCAAGAGCTGCCGGGCCTGCGTTTTCCATGACGCTGGTGGAGACGGTTGCTGCTGTGAATTCAACTGTTGGTGGTGGTGGGACGTCGACGATGGTAACAGTTGCGGTGTCGTTAGCTCCAACTGCGCAAGCCGGGTTAGC
>CALFCE010000386.1 GCA_937951215.1 uncultured Granulosicoccaceae bacterium | reverse complement strand
TTGTATCAAGAAATATCAAATCAACCCACAGCATCTTTGTTTTGAAATAACTGAAACTGCATTTATCAGCCAGTTGTCAATCGCCCAGGAGTTTATATCTGAACTAGGCAAGCTGGGCTGTGAATTTGCGCTCGACGATTTTGGTAGCGGCCTGTCATCTTTTGCCTATCTGAAAAATTTCAACATAAATTACCTGAAAATTGATGGTGGATTTGTGCGCAACATGGTTGAAGATTCAACCGATCGCGCAATGGTCAAGGCCATACACACTGTCGGGAACGAAATGGGTATTGCCACGATTGCAGAATTTGTTGAATCAGAACAGCATATCGAATTGCTCGAAGAAATCGGTGTCGACTATGTACAGGGCTACGCCATCGGCAAACCTCTGCCGATGCTGGATGGCCCGATCGATTAACCAACTGACAACCCCACTGCCAACCATATTACCAACCCCATTGGCAACCCATTGGCAACCAAGCATCCCCTGCCAGTAACCTCCCCGCGGTAGAGTCCACTACCGCAATAGCCAACCTTGTCTCTGATCAATGTCCAGTGCCCACTGCCGGGTTGACTATTGCGGTAGTGACGATAAACTGGTGTGGCTTGGTGGAGCAAACCACCACATAACCAGAGGTTAGAACATGTTCGAAGCAGCCAAAGCTGTTCGGCGGGTTTCTGCGCGCGCGAGTAAAGACGTCGTTGCCAGCACTGCCAGTAATACAGCGCCCCCCATTACAGCAAACACCAGTTCTAGCGCCGACATCAGCGCCAGTACTGCCCCCCTCGATACTCACTCAAGTCAACCAGACCCAGGCTCACGCCCGTCTCCGGATCCGTCCAAACGCCCTCCGCGGCTACCCGGCAACGCACGGTTCTCGTCCGGTCCGTGTTGCAAACATCCCGGCTGGAAGCTGGACAATCTGGACACCCAATATCTCGGAAGAAGCCACCGGGCAAGTGGCGCAAAGGCACGCCTGCAAGCTGCCATAGAACGCTCAGCCAACTTGATGGGACTACCGGAAGACTGGGTACTCGGGATAGTACCCGGGTCTGACACCGGTGCATTTGAAATGGCGATGTGGTCAATGCTCGGAAGCAGGCCTGTCACAGCGCTCGTCTGGGAGAGCTTCTCCAGCGATTGGGCCGCAGACCTTGAGCTACTTGGCATAGACCCGCTTGAGGTACGAAAGTCAGCTTACGGTGAGCTGCCAGAACTCGACAACCTCAATCCCGATAGTGATGTTATCTTCGTTTATAACGGAACCACCAGCGGAGTCTGCTTACCAAATCTGGATTTCGTGCCAGACCAGCAACGAGGCCTGGTTCTGTGCGATGCAACATCAGCCCTGTTTTCAACCCCACTGGACTACTCGAAACTCGATGTGGTGAGCTGGTCGTGGCAGAAGGTGTTGGGCGGTGAAGCAGCACATGGCATGCTGGCACTCAGTCCACGCGCGATTGCGCGTCTGCAAGAGCCCGCCCCGCGAGCACTACCAAAGCTGTTCCGGCTCACCAGCAATGGAAAACTCAACCAGGGCATATTCAGCGGAGCGACGATAAACACACCCAGTATGCTGGCTGTTGAAGATTTGCACTCAGCACTTGATTGGGCAGACAGTATCGGTGGAAGTCCTGCCTTGCTTGAACGTTCACAACAAAACTTCAACGTCATCGACAGCTGGGTCAGACAGACACCCTGGGTCAAATGGTTACCCGGTGCCGCGGAGATCCGATCCACCACGTCGATGTGTCTGAGCATTGTGGGCAACGCGTTCACCGCTCTTCCAGAAGCACAACAGAAACAAACACTGAAGGACATGCTCGCCTGGCTGGACCGCGAAGCCGCCGCTTATGACATCGGCAACTACAGAAGTGCTCCAACCGGGTTTCGAATCTGGGGTGGTGCGACTGTTGAATCTGAAGATCTGACAATACTGACGCAATGGCTGGATCATGTGTACTGGCTGTTTGAGAGCGGTGAATTTAACAACGACAATCAGGAGAACAGCAATGACTAAGCCGCGCGTACTTATTTCAGACACCATGTCCAGTCTTGCCGCGGCTCATTTTGAGTCTGTCGGTGTAGAGGTTGTGCAAAGTGCCAAGCTGAGCCCGACAGAACTGGCGGCAACCATACAGGACTTTGATGGTTTGGCCATGCGCTCCTCCACCAAGGTGACTGCAGAATTGTTGCAACACGCCAAACGCTTGAAAGTCGTCGGCAGAGCCGGAATCGGTGTCGACAATATCGATGTCCCTGCCTGTACCGCTGCCGGTGTTGTGGTAATGAACACCCCCTTCGGTAACGCAATTACCACGGCAGAACATGCGATGGCGATGATGCTGGCGCTTGCACGGCATATCCCTCAGGCAAATCAGTCAACACAGGAAGGTAAATGGGAAAAGTCTCGCTTTATGGGCATGGAGCTGACTGGAAAAATGCTGGGCATTATCGGATCAGGCAACATCGGTTCTATCGTTGCCGGCAAGGCTCTCGGCTATGGACTCAAAGTACAGGCCTATGATCCATTCCTGACCATGGAACGTGCCGACACACTCGGCATCAAAAAGGTGGAGCTCGATGAATTACTGTCAAGCTCTGACATCGTGTCATTGCATGTACCCAAAACCCCGGAAACGGCCAATATTATCGATGCAACGGCGATCAACAAAATGAAGAAAGGCTCCTTGTTGATTAACTGCGCGAGAGGTGGGTTGGTTGATGAGCTCGCGCTGAAGGTGGGACTCGAGAGTGGTCATATCAAAGGTGCCGCACTGGATGTTTTCGAAAAGGAACCTGCCACTGACAACCCGCTATTCGGTCTGCCCAATATCATTTGTACCCCACACCTTGGTGCTTCAACAGTGGAGGCACAAGAGAAAGTCGCTGTTCAGGTAGCTGAGCAAATGGCGGAGTATCTGCTGAATAACGCAATTACCAATGCGCTGAATGCTCCAAACCTCACCGCCGATGAAGCAAGGAAACTGGGGCCCTATTTGCAGCTTGCCCAGCGCCTCGGTTCTTTTGTTGGCCAGTTGACTACCGATCCACTAAAGGCGGTGACCATCACTTACGGTGGTGAGGCAAAGGATGTCAATACCAAACCCTTGACCACGCAGGTCTTGCAGTCAGTACTGTCACGCCATTCCAGCACGGTTAACTCGGTGAATGCGCATGAACTTGCGAGCCAGAGAAATATTGACGTGATAGAGGCCGTCAATGAAGGCAAGGATGAATACCAGTGCCGCATTTCCGTTAAAGTCAAAACTGAAAGTGTGGAGCGAGAAATTGCTGGTACATTGATACGAAACAGGCCGCGAGTTATCGATGTCAAAGGCATTGCACTGGAATCAGAACTCGGTCCTCACATGCTGTATATAACCAATGAAGACACTCCGGGTGTTGTCGGAGATATCGGGAGTACAGCTGGCACTCAGGGAATCAACATAGCGAACCTGCATTTGGGCAGACGCGAGGCTGGTTCTGAAGCGATCGCACTACTCGAGGTCGACGACGAGGTACAGGAGACGCAATTGGAACTGCTGCGAAACCTGAAAGGAATTACCGATGTGAGGTACCTGCACTTTCCTCCCACTGACTAGACAGTGAGTCGGTGCTGACTGACTCTGATCAGTAACCAGAGTATTCAGCAAAGTGAGTACTGGGTGAATGAATCCCCGGGGCCTTGGCGCCGGGGATTTTCTGCAACTGGAATAGACCTTCCAGATCCAGGGAAAGCGTCTCAACGGGCTCGGGGTTGCCAGTAGCCATCAAATGCGTTGGCGTTGGTACGATCTATTCTGCCCTGCGCGTAAAGGTCTTCAAGCGCATCTTCGTCCAATGGCTTCTCATTGCCGTTGTCGTCAGTGTATGTCCAGTCACCATAGATAGTTAACAGGTATAACGTCTCAATAATGTCAGCAAGGCGCACAGCCTGGTCAAGCGCCAGCTGCTGCAATGCGTCAATGTCAAACGGGCTATCGAGTTCTTCTTGTTCCTCTATCAGCATGCCCGCAATTGCGACGTCCCATAAAGGCGTTGTTTCAGCTAGTTGCACAGACCTTGTTCTCCGTTCTGTTGGTTCTAGCAACAATGCAAAAATCAGGCACAGAACGTGGGAGCAACCTCGCAAAAACCAATAGGGCCTTTATCAAACCCTTTTAGCAATGACTTCGGATCCAGTCACCAAGACAGACCACCGGGTATCCTGAGTGTCCGGAGCACCACCAGGTGGTCGTATCCCTGTCCTGTCAAGGCATCAAACGTAATTCAACCTTTAGGGGTTCGGCCAGCCAGGCATCGGTAAATTCATCTGAACCGGCCTCGGAATTCAAGCTGTAAACGATACGCGAGGCACCAGAATCATTGAAGGCATCAATCTGCAGACTGGAACCATCATCAGCTTCAATCAGCAAAGATCCGGAAAGCGGGCTGCTGGCCAAGGTCTCAGGCGACAGAGTCGAGCCCGGATCGCCATAGGAAAAAGCCGGATCCATACTCAGGGTGGTTGCTCGATTACCGGTGAAGGGAGCGGTTACCGAAGACTGTCCGGATTCGATGAGCCTGAACACACCAGCCGCTGCATCACCACTAGCACCCGACACGCTGCGGCTGTAACTGGAATCACCGACCAAAATGTCTCCAGCTTCGGAAGTCTCGGTGTACGAATCAATGTTGATCACAAGATCAGATGAAAATTCCTGCTCAGTATCTACCCAGCTGTTGCTGATTGATGCTGTCAGTGTGCGAGCATCAGCTGCCGGCATCTCACTGGAATCGGACTCTGCAGCGCCTGCAGCGGAGGTGCTCATGCCCAGGGAGGTCAGTGTCAGAATCTCGGTCCCGTTGGTACCGGAGGCAGTCTGCACACCGATCATTGAATAAATCAGGTCTCCGTTCAGGAACATGCCTTCAACCATGCCGTCAGACATCATGCAGTCCGTGTATCGATAGGCGCGTGTCAAGGTCATTGCATTGACAGTGTTGGTTTGTGGCAACAACTCAACTGTGCCAGACAATTCACAAGAGTAAACCGTACCATCAGTTTCCAGTGGAGCGACACCCGAGTTGAGGTAATCGGTTGTCTTGCCCAGCAGAGCGACAAAGTTATCGGTGTAGCCTGCCCTGAAGTTATTGATCAGGCTGGGGGTATTCAATTGATAATTGGAAGGATCGAGAGCATAGATTATCACCAGTCGCTCGAAAGTATTTGCATCGTAGAACTGACGGAATCCGTCAACTGATAGAATGACCCGATCCACACCCTCTGCCGAATCAAATTCCAATAGCCCGACGGTACTCTCCGGGAAACGCAGATCACCGGTAACTTCGCCAGTCGTTCGATCAATGCGGGACAATTGAAATCCGTTGCCTTCCCCTCGATTGGAAACTACGAATAAAGCGTTGTCGCGCAGCTGGACATCGGCCACTTCCACAGTGCCTGCCAGCGCGCTGGTATCAAAAAGAATTTCGCCCTGACGCGAGAAACTGATCAGGTTCCACATACCGGAATCATCTGCGGCACGCGACAACACCATGATGGAATCATCAACCAGAAATCTATCCGGTTCGAAACCGCTTTCGGTGTCAAAGGCATGGGTCCACAACAAACGGTCATTGGCAGTTGTGACGTAAAGCGTTGCCTGCGGTAGTTGGCTGAAGCAATACTTTCGCCCATCATCGCCTACGGTCAGCTCACAGTCCGCTGGCAACAGAAATAATGAATTGCTGGCATCGACGTCAGCATCCGTTGGACCGCTATCTATCACAACCGTCGGATCTTCAACATCAGTCTCTGTGCCACCATCAGCAACACCGTCGCCTGAGGATTCTGGTGGTAGCGACTCGCTAACGCCACCATCAATCACACCCTCATCCATAATGACAACTGGAAAATCATCCGGATCAACAACCGTGGACGGATTACCCGGAAACGATTCGATAATACCTTCTCCACCATCTTCAAAGATTTGCCCGTCATTGACACAGGCAGACAGGGACATTGCTGCGAATCCACACATCACTATTCTTGAAATCATCAATTTCTTCCTTCTACGCGCCTATTCCGGGGCATCATATGGTTACAGAGATAGCCGATACTAAGCCCCCCAAACAGCCAATTCTCTGCGGTTATCCGCAGTTGGCAACCACAAAATGACGAATCATCCACAGATCAGATGGCAAGGCACAGCCGCCCTTTCAGCGCGGGTGCTTGCTATAGTTGTGGCGATATCCAGCTCCAAAAAAGGTCTACCGGATCATGAATTCAGAAAACAAAGACAACCCATGGAAAACGCTTGCTGTCCGACAGTGTTACGACAATCCCTGGATTAGTGTTGAACACTTTGACGTACTGACACCCGGGGGAAATCCCGGTATCTACGGCAAGGTTCACTACAAAAACATCGCCATTGGAATTTTGCCTCTGGATGATGAGCTGAATACCTGGTTGGTGGGGCAGTATCGATTTCCTATCGATTCCTATACCTGGGAGATTCCTGAAGGCGGCGGGCCGCTCGATCAGTCACCGCTCACCTCTGCCCAGCGGGAATTATCTGAGGAAACCGGAATAACTGCTGCCAGCTGGACGGAAATTTTAAAAATGGATCTTTCCAATTCTGTCTCAGATGAGAGGTCTGTCAGCTATGTCGCCCGCGATTTGAGTTTTGGCGATGCCAGCCCGGAGGAGACGGAACAGCTTGAAATCAGAAAACTGAAGTTTGACGAGGTGTTGGCCATGGTACTGGACGGCCGCATGACCGATTCGCTGGGTGTGGCTACCGTGCTCAAAGCCGCTGCAATGCTGGATCGCGGGCAACTTTAATCTGGAGACGGCTCAGAGATATCCTGGTCTATTGGTCACGAAAGTGCCAGATTCACGTGTACCACAATCAAGGACACTACCAGGATGATCCCCAGAAAGATAAAAATATTTCTGAGAGCGTTCTGTTGTTGACGATAATATTGAATGAGTTTTATCACGCACCCAATGTAACGTTATCGAAGGCCGCTGTTTGTAACGGGATGTAGCGCAGGGGGGCAATGCTGGTTCAAGGTCGGGCTTTAAACATTCTCGGGCAAAAAAGCCGCTGCCAGCATAATGACGACAGCAAGAGAGCCCAATACCAAAAATAAATGTGAAAGACCGTGATTGGCAGCTATCCAGGCAATCAACGGAACCGACAAAGCCATCGCAGACAGTGTCAGGGAATAGCGCAAGGCCAGTATCCTGCTGCGCCATTCCGAACTCGCAACCTTGCCTACCAATACATCATTGATGGGTATCTGTCCGAAAGCTGCCAGCATAAAGCCAGCTGCCAGAAAAGGCACCCACACACCTTCCACACCGGAGGTCACAAAGAAGAAAAGTATTTGCAATAAGGCCACACCGACAAACACGTTACGGATCCGGCCTCGGTCGACCAGATACCCAACAACCAGCTGACCAGCCGAACCAATGGCAAAAATGACAAAAGCAATCCAGCCCAGCATCGAGGCTGTCAGCGCCGAATCTCCACCCTTTTCCAGCAACACTCTCGGCAGTGCGAACGTGGTGCTTTGGAACACAACACCTCCACAAGCGGTTGTTATCAACACAATGGGCAAGACGCGAATCAGCAATTTTTTAAGCTCGGGTGCAGCGGTAACAGAAGCCCGGTTTTGGGGGGGAGAGCCTGGTGACGGCCTGGCTGGCATGGGTCGGGATGGCGAGAAGTGGCGCACCCAGCGGATATAACTCAAACCCAGTAACACGGAAAAGAGTCCGGGTGCTACAAACGCTGCGCGCCAACCGGAATGGTCGATCAGCCAGCCGGTAAGCAACGCGGCCACTGCAACCCCCATGTTTCCCCATACACCATTGCTGGCAACCCGCAGACCCGTTTTTTTCTGTCCCTCAAGAACCATCGCAATACCGACAGGATGGTAGATCGAAGCAAACAGACCGATCGCAAACAAACCCGTGGCGATCTGTAGTGGGCTTTGGGCAAGAGATGTCAGCATAGAGCTGGCCCCGATGCCGACAAAAAATACACACATCATGGACTCGCGACTCCAGCGATCTGCCAACCAGCCCGCCGGAATGGTAAACGCGGCAAAAGCAATGAATCCGGGTGTTGCGTACGGTATCAGTTCCGAATAGCTCATACCCCAATCATTAACCAGCACCAGTGCCGCTGCAGTTGCAAATATAAGCATGAACAAATGATCGAGAAAATGCCCCATATTCAAATACAGGAAATGCAGCTTTTCACGTCGTTCTTCAGTCATCACTGATACTCCAGCTGCGTGCCCGCATTACCCACCCGTATTACCCATCCGCATTAAACGGGCACCAGCCAATGCCCTGAATACAGAATATTCAGGCACCTGTAATGTGACAAGGTTCCTGGTTTTACACTTTAACCGTGAAGCCCGGCGGGTTTTGTTCATGCTGGAGGTCCTCCGCCAACATCCTCTATCTTTGAGCCAGCGTGCTCTCCCAGTATACTCAGGAGCTGGAGGAATGACATGCCGCAAAGACACCTTAAAAATGAGGTGAAGCAGAAGCCCAGATTAACTCTGCACCAGACATTGCTGTTGCTTGGTGTTTTGGGGATGATTGCAACGCTTCTGACTTTCGTCACGGACTGGCCCTATTCACTGGCAACGTTTTTCGGACTGGACGCAGAACAAGGTATCTCGAAACTTATCGAAATGTTGAGATACCCCGCATTGATGTTTTTTCTGTTCCTGACAATCTACGCAGGCAAACGATCAATCGAAGAATATCAGCAATCGTTTGAAATCGAGGTGAAAAAATCCAGATAACCCACCCGATTCGGGATACGCCTCAAGGATAGACTTCCGCGATACACTTCAGGGATCTGTTGGATTGACCACGATGGTCACAGGAGGAGATGCAGGTTCACTGCTGGAACCACCTCCTCCACCACTTTGGCTCGCTATCACCCCAATTGCGAGCACCCCCAGCACGGTCCACATGATTTTCCGATTGCGACTCATGCCTCCGGGGGAAGTAGAGGCTGCTGTTATGACTGCATCCCCGGTGATGTCTCGCACCAGCGGATCGAAGGCGAAACCTTTGATAGCTTTATTACCACCAGTGTCTTCAGCCTGAATGTAATATTCGATATCACGCGGATCATCTGCATCGGTAGACACTGAGGCTGTAAAAATATCGGTTCTTGCTATCGGCAGCATCTCGGTGCTGGCATAGCGATCATCCCCGCTGAAGCGATGAAATAACACTACTGTTGTGAGAGCTTTTTCGTCTGTCACCGTCACAGTGAACACCTGGGTTTCACCGGCGATACCTCGATCAATCTCTTCAAGCTCCATCACTGGCGGTTGTAAATCCAGATCTTGAGCACGAACCGGCGTCAAGCCAACCAGAGTAACGAGTAAGGTCAGGCAAACGACGGAGACGAGTTTGTCGACCGTCAAGCTGTTGATCGTTTTACGAATGAAAGTCATAGGAATCAGCCGCATAGTTCAATAATACCATTCTAGCAATCCCGCCAACCCGACAGCGGTATGTGTCAGTGTTGCAACGACACGGAGCGCATCCACCGTGTCGGTCTCTGACGTTCCGGCGACGTTCCAGCGATGTTAGGTCCAAATTCGGACCGTGTTCCGGGGTTTTTAAGGGAGGTTCAGGTTCAACTACCAGCTGATTCGAGACCAGCTACCATCTGGCTGCCGCGAACTGCTGATCACTGTATCTCGGTAGATGTCCGATGGAATCGATCTTTCACCATTGGATCGTGTCATTGTCTTGATGCGCAGACGCCCGGTTATGGTCGAGCTGGCATTACGCGCAGAAATATCTTCAATACGGATATCCATCGACTCAAAGTTATTGAAGAGCTGTAAAAACACGCCAATTTTGGTGCTGGATTTTTCAGTCAAACGCAGAACATCTTCCATGTTCTTGTCTTCAAGCGCGAGTTCCAGAGATTGGAATTTTCGATAGACCGATGCGAGGTCCTCATCGCTTATGGGCACAGTGGTATTCTGATTCACAGTGGCCGGTACCTGCGTAACGGTGACTCGATTGCCCGCTGCGGCAGCTGAGCTTGTCGAAGCAACAGCTGACTCCGCAAGGGCAGCCTGTCGGCTGTTTTCTTGCTCAGCTTGTGCTTGTTGTCGAGCACGCTGCTGTTCTTCTCGTATTGCATTCTCCCTGGCAACACTGTCGCGTCGCGCTTGTTCGCGCGATCGCTCCTGTTCCGCAGCGGCCTTTGCGCGCAAACGCTCACGTTGCGCTGCCAGTGCCTCTTGCCTCTGTTTCTCTGCTTGACTATTTTGCTCGCGAATTCTCGCAGCCTCAATCGCTATCTGTTGCTCAGCCAGACGCTCTTCTTCCAATCGTTGTTGTTCACGCGCCTGCGCTTCGGCCGCTGCTCGCTCATCCGCCAAACGCTGGGCTTCGGCCGCTTGTTCCGCCGCCAAACGCCTGGTCTCGGCCGCCGCTTGTTCTTCTGCCAGGCGACGTGCGGCTTCAGCAGCTGCCTGTTCTTCTGCCAATCTTGCTGCCGCTTCCTCTCTAGCCAACTCGGCAGCCTCCGCAGCCTGTCTTGCAAGCTCGGTTTCAGCTGCAATTCGCGCGGCTTCCTGCTTCAGAAGATCGGTTTCTTCAGCGATTTTTCGTGCTTGTTCGAGCAAAGCTCGATCCTGTTCAGCGAGAGACACATTGCCAGACGGAGCTTCAGCAACACTTTCTGCAGATCCATCTGTCGCTGAAGGTATCGTGGCCAAGGTGGCGTCATCATTGGAAATCCGAGCCTCTGGGGAAATCTGAGCCTCTGGGGAAGTCTGGGCCTCGGGATTTGCTTTCGGGTCGTCAGCTGTCAGCCCCCCGCGCTGATCCAGCGGCAACTCCAACTGCTGGTTGATCACCAATTGCAAAGCCTCAAACTCAGGCTGCCCATATCCAAACACTGCTGGATCGATATTGGTTAAAAATTCCTGCGCCTGCTCGGTCTCACCTTGATTCAGCAATCTCTCGATAGTTGCTGTGGCAGTTTGAGTACGGTTGCGCAAGCTGTTGTCCCCGGTACCGGCATTAGCGGGTGCAGCGTCTACCTGAACTTCGCCGGTTGTTGGCGCGGTGGCAGTTTGGTCTGCAGCTGTGTCGTTCCGGTTAGCGGCAAGTTCCGAATCAGCGCGGTTGGCTAAAAATTCAAATCCTCCCATCACCAACCCAACTGACAACAACAACACAGCAGCGACAAGAGCCAACTTGCGCCAATCTGATTGGGATGAACGATTCTCGGCAGCGGCTATGGCCCGGGCACGTCGCAGATCAGCTGCAGGGTTTCCTGTATTGGCGCTCCCGACCCGGGTCACATCAAATTTTTCTCCGACGCTACCGGATCGACGACGGGCCGACTCTGCAGTGCCTGCATGCGTGTCGGTTAAAAAATCTGTTGATCTGGTTGCATCGCCATCATCCAGAAAATCAAATGCGGTATCCGACAAAGGATCATCAAGCTCACCCGTTCCCCCGGAACTTCCCGGATGCGGTGAAAGTGGTTCGAGAAAGTCGAGACCTGTTTCAGGCTTCGCGTGGCCAGCACCATCCAGCATTGAAGGGTTGGAAGCAGAGCCGGTTGCCTGAGGACCTGCTGAAAAACCGGGGCCTAATGTGCTGCCTTCTTTTACCTGTCGGGCAAGGATTTCCTTGATGGGTTTGGGCGGCCGTTTTATCGGAAACTGGCTTTGGTCCACCGCGTCACGCCTGCGACGCTTGTCAGGAGTTGGATCGGGCGAAGGAGTATCCGCAGCAGCGCCAGACTGCATGCCTGGCAGGTTACCTGCGGCCGCCAGATTTCGCCGGCGGCGATTCTCACCTTTCGGTTGAGACGATGCCCCGTTTGAGAACTCGGTCTGTGTAGCGGTGTTGTAGGAGGTTACGTCAGGCACGGAGGCATCATCCACACCGGGAGCGGATGTTTCGGTTGTATATTGTGCCGGGGAGGATCTTTGATCGAACTGAGCTGAATCAGCCAAATCCGCTGCTTGATCAGAAATTTGATCATTTGACGTGCGTTGCCGCACCTCATCAGCATCTGCCCCCCGGGTATCCTTGCCAAACGCAGACATACTACTCTCGTTAAACGACCCTCAATGATAGACGAATTGCCTATACCGGAAGAAGGGCAATTGTACCAATATGGACCGTTTTCACAGTTTTATTCACTATTTCACCAACTTGCAACCTTGCCAGCCTGCTGCGGTCGCAGATGCAGACCTTTTTGAGAAGAGATCGATTGGTGGCGAATCGTGCTCAGAGCAGCGAAAACCAGAGATTGACCTCTTCCAGCGCGGATTGCGGCGGTTCTTCAGCCACCTGCAGGGAGTCGGGAAACGAGGTTGTCGTTTGAGTCAGAGGGGGGAGATAAAGGTTCAAGGTCGATGCCAGTGCAGGTCCTCGCAGCAAAAAAACACCTGACGGTCGCACAATCTGTTCGGAATGTCTGCGATCAGTATGCCCCGGCGCTCCAGGTACCCGAGCGAGGCGCGGATCGTCCAGTACAGCGGTCGACAGCAACTCTCCATCGGCATCAAACCAGTCGACACGCGCAGCATCCACCTCATTGACCAGCCGGTGGGCCAATTGATGCTGAGCAACGCCAGTCGATAAGCCAGCCAGGGCACGAACCACTTCCTTGTTTTCATGCATGCTTTGAAAAGGACTGTCGTCAAGACCGTTAGCCAAGCCTGCCTGGGTGCCACCGGCTTTTTCCTGCAAAGCACTCGGCCGATAGACTTTCAAGAGTTCAACCTGTCCGGCGTTATAGGCAAAAGTTACAGAAACCCTGCCCTCGCTCCCGGCGTGGAGGGACAGCGATAACATGAGCAGGACTGGTAGCAGGCATATCCGGCAAACCACAAAAGTGACTGATTGACCCGTGAACGATTGACGCACATTGCGGTAACCTTGATCCAGTATCATTCGATCACCCGAAGTTGCCATTGCCAGCTGAAATACCCGGCATGCGGTGGAGGAATTCTGATTCGTCCGGTGCTATCTTCCACTACCATTTCAACGGTGTAGTTACCCACCTCGGGAGACAGGCTGATACTGTGAAGATCCCTGGTGCCTTCGATTTCCTCTCCGTCCAGTGACCAGGTGATGCGTTGTATACCCTGAGAAAACAACGGCAAAACAGAAAACATCTGCTCTTCAACAGACCGGATTTGTAAATCCTTGCGCACCGGTTGAAATTCTATAATGGGGTTTGTCTGGCGATACACGCTTAATATCCACTGCTCCCCGTTCACGACACCAAAATGTTCATCGTTATCACGCATTCGACTGGTAAAGGTGGGTCTGTAAAAACCCGTGCTTTGAAAAAAAGCACCTTCAAATATCCCGACCCCACTTTCAAATTCCCGGAAGGGGTAGTTCACCTTGTCATCAATCCAATGTGCCCAGGGCACATTGAAGGGATCATTGACCGCGGCAATATTGGGGAAACGGCCATCCGTGAAACCACTCACACTGATCGACGGTATAACAGCATCTACATATTCATCCCCCAACTGGGCGATGCTATGTCCCATTTCATGCAGTGCCACCTCCGGCGCATGAGCGCTTGCTATGGCAATCGATCCTCCACTACCACCATAACGATTGTCATTGATCAATAGTATGATCTGGTCAAGGTAGGGGTATTCCTCCAACGCAGTGCCGAAGACCTTTGCTTCATTGGTGCAGATCAATCGCTGTATTCCGCGACAGAAAAATCCGGAGTCGAAAGCCGTATCACGGAAGTCTTCAAGTACGTTGTCGTCGATACCGGAATCAACCGAATTGGATGTAATCGCGTGGATATTCCAACCCGACAAGTGAGTGGAAATCGCCGGGTC
>CALFCE010000385.1 GCA_937951215.1 uncultured Granulosicoccaceae bacterium | reverse complement strand
CAATAACATGACAAGGCCCACCTTGTGGTGGGGTAGAAACTTCAATGCCAAGGGATTTGGCGAAAGTCGGCGTAGAATCATAGTTAAGGGTTCCTTTTGATCCCGGAGCCTGTGTGAACAGGGCTGGGTCGAATGGTTAGTTTGTCAGGAGAAAAACAGCTGCCTCAAGGATAAGTCGTTGTCTTAAGCCAATTTTTGTGTGTATTTTGGGCTGCTGAAGATCAGGAATTTCGCAAAAACTCCAGCAGTGAACTTTTGTACTCAGAAAATGGGTATCCGGCTCACAAACCCATTGATCTGGAAGAATGTTACCAGAAGCGCACCGCACAAGGTCAAGACACAGTTGGCGTTGGGGGGACAAGAACAACAGTGATTCCACAAACTGCTGAGTGTGTGGAAAAAAAACTGTTAATGGCACAGGTTTTTGCGTGTTTTAGCACAATCACGCTCGGGCACTGTCCGGCCGCGTTAATGAAAGGGCCGGTACCGGGGTTGTTTTCGTTAATTCAGCGCCTGGCTAATTCAGTGTCTGGTTAATTCGGTGTCTGCTTAAGTTAGGGCCACTTTAAAATTGGCACTCTGCAGTATCGTCTGTCCTTTGACCCTGACGACTCCATCAGCAATGGCGGTGATTCGCTTGCCATAGGCCACCTTTCTGATATGAGCCTCCAAAGTCAGCGTGGTGTGCGTGGAAACGGGTGCTGGTTCGAAGGTTGACTGCCCGGTATCGAGTACCCGCGAGCATCCTTTGTAACCCCGCCAGCCCAGAAACAATGCGGTCATTTGCCAAAAGGCCTCGATCGCCAGACTACCGGGCAGCACCGGATTTCGGGCGAGTGTGCTGGAGAAAAACCACAATTGCGGATCCAGATCCACCTCAGCGGACACAATCCCGTGCTGGTAGTGTCCACCGTCGCATTGTATGTTTGTCACTCTGTCGAGTAGTAACAAGGGTGGTGCCGGAGGATGGGTACAACCATCCATAAATAGCTTGCCCGAAGCACATGCCAGCAGTTCTGCCTTGGAAAACTGATTTTGATAGTGAGCCGAGCCGGGTACTCGATCCGGTCCACAAGGCACAGGCGTATCACACGGGCTATTGTGGTGAAAGTCGGAACCGGGCTTTGCCGGTAGCACCTGATCACGCTGAATCGCAACATTCATAAACTCTTCCCTGTTCAGTTATTCATTACAGCTAGTTTATAAAGCTTCTTACACCAGCTCATCGCACGTTTACCGTGCAGAATGAGAATTATTACCGGTTTGGAGGGCAAGAGCGCTAATTACACGCCTATTGGCTTGGCTCGATTCTGTGACACCGTAGGAAGCAACTGAGGTTTCAACCACCGTTGTGATCTTCATGTCCATAGGGCAACGTGCGGGATCCTGTGAGCGCAGAGTGGCTGTGGTACGCTTTCGCCCTGTGCGACGGCATCAATAATATGACCCTCAAGCAAAAATGCTGCATAATAATGCCTTCTGCAGGGTGTGATGGGATAATGTTGACCCTATATCGTGTCCGGCCTCTGACGAGGTCTGGTACACCTTGGCGTTCGACTGTATAGAATATCGACTCAGGTCGAAGCGAACGTAAACAAGTGCTTAATTTTCCAGTGCTTGTGCCGAAATCATAGAGATGAAATGCTTTAATCGGAGAGCTGTATGCGCGCAGATCAACTGCGAAGCGCTGCGGAATCAGTAGCGGAGCTGCTGAAACGGTCAGATGTGCTGACGAGCATCCGTCAGTGCCGCGACGCGCGTGACCAAAATTACAGGAAGGCAGCAGCTAACCGTTTGGGGCAGTCCGCCAAAATCGTTCTGCAGGGTATTCAAACCTTGTCCAACGCCGAAGTCACTGTGCTCAAGGCTTTACACCTGAATTCACTGGCATCGGTCGATTACTGGAAATCCCTGATTAGCCTGGCAGGCGACGAACGAGCCCGTCAGAGCGAATTGGTGCAGTTGTACAGCAGGGTGATGTTTGCATCGAGCCACCTGCCTAACCTGACAACGCTGTTATCTGACGTCAACTCTGCACAAACCAGCGTACGTCCGGGAGCAGGCGAGGGTAGTCTCACGGTTAAATTGTCCGATGCGGGTGAGAAAGCCGCAGACCCTGATCGTATCGCCCGGGCCATTGATGGCATCGATATGATCTATTCGGCTTGTGCCAGTCTCGCACGCAAGCCGGCTATCGATTTGCAGCTGCTGGGGATCTCGGGTCATCCAGACAAGAACCTGTCTTTTTTCGGTGATCTTGAAGGGACCAGTGCGGTCTATCGTGTTCTGGACTCGATTCCCGGAGCCATTGAAGAGATCGACCCGGACGAAGAGACTGATATTCAAGAGTTGGTTGAGGCTTTACCGATTTTCAGTGATCTTTCCACTCTGGATAAATTGGGTACGTTCTCTCGTACCGACATCCGGGATATCACAGACACCATGCGTCAAGGTGTTTTGTTATCTCTTGAAAGTGGTGTGACGTTGGTCGAAGGGCCATCCAAGCCTGATCCCAATGCCGGAGTGCAAATGCTGAACAAGCGAGCCAATCCGGCAGGCCATAATGCGGCAACCAGTGCCGGTTTGGCTGCTACAACACAGGCTGGTAACCTGCAAGGCAAAGGAGCTATAAAGACAACCGGAAAAGTCGGAATGAATGCGCGGCCAGTCAATCCGGAAGCCGGTAATACCTCAGCTCTGACAAATGGTCAGGCTGGTGCCCCAATCACTGCTGATGAGCAACAGGATGAGTATTATCAACAGTATCTCGCTGAACGTGAGAAGCTGCGTGAAAAAACCAATGGCGCCGCAGGTCAGGAACCGGAAGCAGGTGACCGAACCAGTGCGATGGCGAGTTTGCTGAGGGGTCTCGATCGTTTTAAGGATCGTTGACTTTCAAATTTCAACCAAACCATCTCAACCGTAATTTCAATGCATCGCTGACTGTTAAACCCTGCGTGTGGTTCAAGGTATGGGTTCCGCTGATCGACCAATGCCAGTCGGGTTGGATTTCACCGATACAGGTTTCACGGTAGCTTGACTGATCGAGTTGTTGCACCTGATTAATCTTCAAACCATAACCATATCGATGACTCCCGTTTTGTGAGGGTCGGTACAGTTGGCCTTTGTACTTGAACAGTTGACCGGCTGGTCTGGCATTGCGTACATCTGAGCTGACAGGGACGGTGTCATGAGCAGTCCATTGTCCGGTCACCGGATTATCCGTCGAATAAATAAACAGCTCATCGAGGCAATTGGTGCCCTCTGCTTCCCGAATGGTGACAAACATCCACCATAATCCATCGTGTTCATGCAGCGTGGTATCCACGGCAAAGACATCACTCATCAAGGTTCTGCTGTGTTCCCAGCCAGTGGGAAAATCGTTGCAGCGATAAAGATCGATGGTGCCGTTCTCGCCAGTTTCCGGGATCATGTAGAGTTCTTCTTCAAACTCAAACAAAAACGGGTAAGACATATGGTAGGGCTGTTGAATGACCGGGGTTGGAGTGGAATGGTTTCCCTTGGCGTCAACCGTCAGAACCGATATATGACCTCGCCCGCTGTCGCGCGGCATTTCTTCGATAAAAACATGGTAATCGCCATCGCGAAATATAACGAAGGGGTCTGCCCAGATCCTGTCCCTGGGTGGCAGAATTTCCCGAAATCGCCACATGGATTCTGACATCTGGCCATTGGACTTATAGGCAACCAGCAACACCCATTGGCGGAAAAACAGCAGTAACAATAACTTTTCCTTCAGGTATGAGGTCAGGTGCCGTGTTCCGTAGTAAAGCATCTCGATATTAGTGGGCGCTACGAACATGCGCTTGGAATAAAACTGCGGGTGAGTATTCTGCTCTTTGATCTCCTTGAAAAAGGCGGATTCGCCAAGATCATACAGACGCTTCACCATCCGTGGAAAGTGCAGCGATGATTGCATAAAGACATTTTGACGCTGACGTTTCAGCAACAAAATATCCGGAAGCGACCAGGAGCGGTAGAGAACTTCTCCGCCATCAAGATCCTCATTCAGAATTTGCAGAATCACGCCAACCTGAGGGTGCCGACTAACCAGCTCCCAGAATCCGGAAGGCCCCCCACGCATCATTTGATTATCACCATGATGGTAGGACCAGACTCCGAAGCGAGCTACCTTCAGGATGTCACCACGCAGGATTCTGAACCCGAGCCTGAACAGAATGTCGGTCTTATAAGATTTAATCTGCTCTATGTCTTCCTCGTGAAAATAATCCGAGAAATTGTTCTTCACCGGATTGACTGTCATCAGCGGTGCATTTGGAACCAATTCAGAAAGTGGGCAAGGTTGCTCGAAACCAGGCTGGAACGACTTCGCCCGGTTGTCCAGCATAGAAAAAACAATGTATAACAAGCGGTGAAAATTACGCTTGATTTTGAGCATTTGCGCTCGCAGGGAGCCGGGGACTGCATCGACTTCCTGCAGTGAGAGTTTATCGCCAGGGCTTGAATTTTCGATGATCAAGGTGATCTCGGCGAAATCACTTGCCTCGAGCTTTCTAATGATGCTTGCTGCCCAATAGGGCACATCAGTACCATCGACCAGTAACCCGATTTTTAATTTATTTTTCAACTACGTTATTCCTGGCTTTTGATTCGGGGGTATTGATTCATGGATAACGTGGAGAGTACGGCCTGTGCGCAGACATTGCCTTGTTCATTTTGCAGGCTCTTCTTATCGCGTGAATTGGACTAATGCCCGACTGTGCTGCAGACTGGGGAGTCAGGATTATACTCTCGTTGTTGTGTCTGGATACTTTGATAAATGCAAAAAAGGGGCAAACTCTGTACTCTGAGAGCTAAACTACCGAGTTTTTTTCGGTGTTGGCAAGTGCTTTGCAGCAGACATGCAATCAAACAAGACAGGTATAATCCAGATTGAACGGTACTCAGGTATTAATTAACCTGATCGGTGGCGTGCTGCTGCTGCTGTGGGGTATCCGTGCCATCCGGACCGGTGTCATGCGAGGTTTTGGCTCCGACATTCGGGACTTTATGTCACGTTTGTCTGCCAACCGGCTTACTTCCTGTTTTACCGGTAGCGTACTTGGCACTGTTCTGCAGAGCACCACCGCCACTGCCTTGCTGGCCTGTTCATTCGTTGCTTCTGAGCAATTAAGTCTGTCGTCCGGGCTGGCCCTGATGCTGGGTGCTGACGTGGGGGCGACGATTGCTGCCAGAATCTTCAGCACCGGCGTGTCCGGACTATGGCCGCTTGCGTTCCTGATGGGATATCTGTTGTTCAATTTTGCCGGCGACGAGCGTGCGACCATGCGCAACAGCGGCAGAATTTTACTGGGGTTTGGCCTGGTGTTGCTGGCTCTGCAACAGATCGGCCTTGGCGTTGTGCTGGTGGGGCAGAGTGAAACAATCCGGGAATTGATTGTTGCAGCTTCCTCTGAACCGATTATCGCGGTGCTGACCGGTGCCTTGGTCACATGGATCATACACTCCAGTCTCGCCACCATATTGCTGGTCGTTGCTCTGGCATCTTCCGGGATCGTAGGGCCTGAAGCGTTCCTGCCCTATGTGCTCGGGATCAATCTCGGTGCAGCACTGCCAGCGATTTCGGCCAGTGCCGGTTTGTCAGTGGAAGCCAGGCGCTTGCCGGTCGGCAATCTACTGTTTCGGGCAGTTGGGGTGGCGGTGACCGTGCCTGCATTGCCATGGTTGCGACAGTGGCTGGTTGAATTGTCCCCAGATCCGGGTCTGCAAATTATTTACGGCCATATGTTGTTCAACCTCGCTATCTGTCTTTTGTTCCTGCCAACCATCCGCCCGATGGCTGCACTACTCAAATCGTTGATGCCAACAGATGTGCTCGACAATGAAGATAGCTGGGCCCCTCGCAGACTTGATGCTGCTCTTTATGAAACACCGTCGGTTGCACTGGGTACCGCTGCACGCGAAAGCTTGCGGATGGGAGATTTGGTTGAACAAATGTTGGCCGATACGCTAACTGCTCTGAAAGGAAACAATCTCGCCTTGCAGAAGAACATCATCGAAAACGATGACAAGGTTGATCTCCTGCATGAATCTGTAAAGTTGTTTTTAACCCGACTGACCAAAGGCGAGCTGGACAGCGCCGATTCGCTGCGAGCGATTGACATCATTACGTTTACCACCAATCTGGAGCATGTTGGGGACATCATCGACAAGAATCTGATGGATCTGGTGGAAAAGAAGTCTCGCGACAATCTGGAATTTTCCAGTGAAGGCTGGCAGGAACTCAGTGACATGCATCATCGAATCATGGATACACTGAAATTGTCGCTCAGCGTATTCATGTCGCAGGATTTTGACGATGCCAGAGAACTGGTGGCCCGTAAGGACCAGTTTCGTGCACTGGAACTCAAGAGCGTTGAGCTGCATCTCGAGCGCTTGCGCTCCAGCGAGATTAAAAGTATCCAGACCAGCGCTCTGCATCTGGATATCCTGCGTGACTTCAAACGCATAAACTCCCACCTCACCTCCGCTGCCTATCCGATTCTGGATCGTGCCGGCGCATTGTACAAATCGCGATTGGTCAAGCCAGGCAAGTAGTCTGGCCAGGCTGGGCTGAACTCTCCGGTGGTGTCCCGCCGGGCCCTTTTATCAGTGTCAGCAAGAGCTTGTGTTTGCCAGCTCTCTTGCTATGCTGTGCACAAAGCATAACCGCAAGGGCAGCACATGGGGACGGGTTCAGGTCGCATCAAACAGGGGAGTTCCTCCCACGACAACACAGGATTGGACAAGCAGCCTCCCGAGCAGTGGTTGCTCACACCGGGTCCTTTGACAACCGATATCAAGACACGGGAAGCCATGTTGCTCGACTGGGGTTCCTGGGATACTGAGTTTTGCGCCCTGACTGCCAGTATCAGAACCGGACTACTTGATATCGCGTTCAATGGCAATGAACAGGCTGCTTCGAGCTTCGACTGTGTACCTATGCAAGGCAGTGGGACCTATCTGGTCGAAGCCATGCTGGGTTCTTTTACGACGTCGGATGATCGTATTCTGGTTTTGAGCAATGGCGCCTATGGAAAGCGAATTGTGTCGACGCTGGATTACCTGAAGCGGGACTATCAGGTGATTGACAAAGGCGATTACCTGCCACCTAGAGCCACAGACCTTGAAGCGGTGTTTGCAAATGATCCGGCTATAACAAAGGTGGTGCTAGTGCACTGCGAAACCAGCTCGGGCATCCTGAACCCACTGAAGGAAATTGCCGAGGTCACGCGAAAACACAAGGTAGGGCTCATGCTGGATTCCATGAGCGCGTTTGGTGCCCTGCCTCTTGATATGAACGCGCTCGATTGTGAAGCCATGGTATCGAGTGCCAATAAGTGTATAGAAGGCGTTCCCGGATTTGGTTTTGTTATCGTCAGGCGTGAACTGTTGGAAAAAAGCAAAGGTTGCTCGCACTCGTTAAGTCTCGATGTGCATGCCCAGTGGGATTACATGAACAAGACCGGGCAGTGGCGCTTTACTCCTCCCACTCATGCGGTTGCAGCATTTGCGTCAGCGCTTCAATTGCATCGTCAACAAGGCGGGCAAGCCGGGCGTCTGCAACGCTACACACAAAATCGGGATACGCTTGTTGCCGGAATGCGAAAACTGGGTTTTGAAACACTGCTTGATAACCAGTGGCTATCACCCATCATCGTGACCTTTTTCAATCCTGCAGATTCCGGTTTCGAGTTCAAGGTTTTTTATAATGAGCTCAAAGCCAGAGGGTTTGTAATTTATCCCGGTAAACTGACGGTTGTGGACAGCTTTCGGATAGGTTGCATCGGTAACATTGACCAGCAGGTTGTTGAGCGACTGTTGCGAGCGGTGTCGGAAGTGCTTGAGGTCATGGGGGTGCATAACCCGTCAGCGCCGGACTCTGCGTTGGCCGAGCGTGCTGTTTTGTTACAACAGAACCTGCCGCTTGACGCCGCAACGCATCAAACCGGGAGCTAAGGCCCCACAACCCACCCACGTGGCTCATATCTCTTATGAACTATTTACTGATTACTGCGGACCAGTGGCGGGGCGATTGTTTGTCTGTTGCAGGCCACCCGGTGGTGCGTACCCCCAATCTTGATCAGCTGGCCTCTGAAGCAGTGCGCTTTGATCGCCACTACGCGAATGCGGCTCCATGCTCACCTGCAAGAGCCTGCCTCTACACCGGTTTGTATCAAATGAACAATCGGGTCTGCATGAACGGCTCCCCGTTGTCTTCGCGCCACGATACGCTGGCACTGGCGTTTCGCAGGCTCGGTTACAACCCTACCTTGTTTGGCTATACGGATCAGTCAGCCGACCCTGCTCAACTGTCACCTCAAGATCCGAATCTGACATCCTATGAAGGACTGCTGCCCGGCTTTGACTGGCGCGTCAAAATGTCTGATGACCAGAAGGTCTGGTTATCATGGTTGACGACGCAAGGTTACCCCGATGCCCTGAGTGCTCCACTTGCCAACTTTCACGTACCACCGGATGGGGTTGATGATCCGCCGGCCGGCAAGGCGCCGGTGTATGCTGCTGAGCACACCGAAACAGCTTTTCTGGTCACCGAGTTTGAACGTTGGTTGTCCGAGCAGCAAAGCAATAAAGCCGACGGTCGTGGCGGCCCGGGCTGGTTTGCCCATTTGAGTTTTATTCGCCCGCATCCACCTTTTGCCGTACCGGAGCCGTTTAACACGATGTATCGTGCTGAGCAGGTTCCACCTTTTCACGGATTTGGTCAGTGGCAGAAAGAAGCGGCACAACATCCTTTACTTGAATTCCTGTTTGGCAATATTGCCAAGTCGTCCTTCATTGCAAATGCCGAGGGCCTTGCCCGTGAGTGGTCGCAACAAGATCTTCGTGCAATCGCTGCCATTTATTACGGGCTTGTCAGTGAGGTTGATCATCAGCTTGGCCGGCTGATGCACATGTTAAAGGAGTCTGGTGAATGGCAGAATACCGTGATCGTTTTTACATCCGATCATGGTGAGCAATTAGGTGATCATGGTTTGCTTGGTAAATATGGTTTTTATGATCAGAGCTACCACATTCCGCTGATAGTGAGAGTACCCGGCAACGAGGACCGGCACGGGTACACTGTTGACCGGTTTACTGAAGCTGTTGATATTTTTCCGACCCTTTTGCAATTGGCAGGTGCCGAGGTACCTGTTCATCTTGATGGATTATCGCTGGCCCCCTGGCTCTGTGGAACTCCGGTTGAAAAATGGCGCGATGCTGTGCATTGGGAATATGACTTTCGTGATGTTGCCGGTCTTGGCGCTGAACATTACTTTAATTTACCAAGCCAGTTTTGCAATATGAGCGTGCATCGTGATCAGGACTACAAATATGTCCACTTTGCGGGGCTTGAGCCGCTGTTGTTCGATCTTCAATCTGACCCGCAAGAGAACATTAATCTGGTGAATGATCCGGCGAAACTCGGTGTTCGTGTTGACTATGCCGAGCGACTGTTGCGCTGGCGAGCATCGCATCTTGATCAATCGTTGGCTCTGGTTGCCTTGACTCCTCAAGGGGTGGTCAAGGCAAATGAATCCGGGCTTTCCTGAAATTTATTAAAGGAGCGTTATCCGTGCCCCTAACAACCACTTGCATTGGTGCTTATCCGAAGCCAGATTTTGTTCAGCTTCCGGACTGGTTTAATATTCCTGCCGGCCCGGACACCGCGGACCCGACCAAAGGCTGGCAGGCTGCGATGGACGCGATGGGGCCTGATGCTGCCAGTATCATTGATCGAGGTGTGCAGCAGGCAGTCACCGATCAAGTGGAAGCCGGGATTGATATCCCGACAGACGGTGAAATCGTTCGTGAAAACTACATTCACTATCACTGCCGTCATCTGGACGGGTTTGATTTCATTAATTTAACCAACAAGGAAGTCAGGGGCGGCACGTATGCGGCCAATCTGCCAACCATTTCAGGCCCGGTAAAGCTTAAAAAAACCTTCCTGGCGACAGAATGGAAACGTGCACAGTCGCATACCGAACGGCCGGTTAAAATTACCATGCCAGGGCCGATGACTGTCTCTGATACCAATGCCGACCGCTATTACAACGATCCGGTCAGGTTGGGTGCGGATATAGCCGATGCTCTGAATCAGGATGTGTTGGAACTCGCTGCGGCAGGCTGCAGGCATATCCAGATTGACGAGCCTCTGTTCGCACGCAAACCGCAAGCGGCTCTGGACTATGGTTTTGAGAATCTGGAACGTGCGTTTAATGGTTGTCCCGATTCGGTGATCAGAACCGTGCATATGTGCTGTGGCTATCCGGATCGTCTGGATCATCCAGACTACCCGAAAGCTGATCAGGATGCGTATCTGCAAATAGCAGATGCTGTTGAGCAGTCGTCGATAAATCGTGTCTCATTTGAGGATGCCCACCGGCACAATGATCTGTCTCTGTTGGAACACTTTTCGACAACGTCGGTGATCTTCGGTTCGGTGGCGATTGCGAAGAGCCACATAGAGACGGTCGAGGAAATTCAACACAGGCTAAAGGCGGCTCTCCAGCATATAGATGCAGATCGTTTGCTGGTGGCGCCTGACTGTGGGCTGGGTCTTTTGTCTCGTGAGCAGGCTAGGGCCAAGCTGACAAACATGGTCAAGGCTGCTCATTCGATCTGATCGGGGCCAAATGATTGGGCTATGTGGGCAGGCTTACCGGTCCGTCTTACCCCGGCCGATCTACCCGGGTCAATCTGAAAACGGTCTGCAGGCTTGTCTTCGCAGAGCGGTTTTCAGCGCCAATTCGGGCAAGTGGTAGCCTTGGCTAGTCGTTATCCGTCGCCCCTCTGGCAGTCCGGCTTGCGCCTTTTATGTACCGGTTTATGTACTGGGTACCTGTTCTGGCGTATTATTCGACCTATTATTCAACTACACCAATCGAAACGGGTAAAACCAGACAATGGCATCGGATGACTTGACCTCGGGGCTTGTAAAAGGCTCATGTGCTGCGATTATTACGCCCATGCAGGGCGAATCAGTTGATTTCGATTCGCTGCGCAAACTGGTTAAATGGCAGTTGCAACAGGGTACTCGCTGTCTGGTTCCTGTCGGAACCACCGGAGAATCTCCGACCATGACTCCGGAAGAGCATCTTGGAGTCGTAAAACTGGTGGTAGACGAAGTGGCGGGCAGGGTTCCGGTGATGGCTGGATCCGGATCCAACAATACCCGCGAGGCACTGGAATATCATCTGGAAGCCAAAAAGCTGGGCGCTGATGCCGCGCTGCACGTTTGCGGGTATTACAACCGTCCCAGTCAGGAAGGAATCTTTCAGCATTTCAAGGTGCTGAGCGACAGCTGTGATTTGCCTATTTATGTTTACAACATACCTCCTCGTGCAATCATTGATATCAGTGTAGAGACCATGAAGCGTCTTTCGGACCTCGATCATGTGGTTGGTGTCAAGGATGCCACTTGTGATGGTGCCAGGCCTTCGCGTGAAAGGCTGGTTATCAAACAGCCGTTTTCGTGGTTGTCCGGTGAGGATGCAACGGCCGTAGCCTACAACGCAGCCGGTGGGAACGGTTGTATCTCCGTAACGGCCAACGTAGCGCCTGCGCTTTGTGCCGAAATGCAGCAAGCTTGTCTTGACGGAGACTTCAGGAAAGCGATGTCCATTCAACAGAGCCTGATGCCCTTGCACGATGCGCTGTTCGCCGAACCAAGCCCGGCCGGTGTCAAATATGCCGCTTCACTTCTGGGCTTGTGTGAAGAAACAGCGCGGTTGCCTGTTGTCCCCCTGGGTGATGACACCCGTGCCCGTATCAAGGCGGCAATAAGCTCATTGAAACTGGCAGGGCCAGGGTCTGCGTCCAAAGCCGAGTCGCGCGCTGACTCACCAACTGAAACCACTGCCTGATTGTTGTGGAGATACGCCCGGCAGTAGAGCAGGACCGCTCATCGTGGGAAGCACTGTTCAATGCCTACGCTGATTTTTATCAAGTGACGCTGCCACCCGGTACGCATGACAAAGTGTGGAGCTGGATTCTGGATCCGGCAGAGCCTTTCTGGTGTGATTTGGCGCTGACAGATGTGGCCGCCTCCGATGACAACGAAGCTGCTGTCTCCGGCTTTTGTCAATATCAGTTAATGCATCGTTCACTCAGTGGTGAGATGGTTTGCTATTTGAGTGACTTGTTTGTCAAGCCAGACTTGCGCGGCAGTGGTTGCGGACGTGCCTTGATCGATCGCGTTGTCGAGGTGGCACGCGTCAAGGGTGTCACCAATGTCAGGTGGTTAACTCAGGACAACAACTACCCTGCCAGGCAACTCTACGATACCTACGCCAAGAAGTCGGATTTTATCCTCTATTCACTACCGGTATAGGCCCTCATTGTGAACCCTCTCCGAATCGCTACTCGAAAAAGTGCGCTCGCTTTGTGGCAGGCAGAAGAAGTACAACGCCGGCTCGAATCAATCGATGTAGCTTCAGACCTCGTGCGTATGAGCACTCGCGGTGACGAAATTATTGACAAGCCACTGGCAGCGATTGGCGGTAAAGGGCTTTTCATCAAAGAACTTCAGCGCGGCATGATGGACGGCAGGGCCGACCTGGCTGTGCATTCGATGAAAGATGTACCGGCTGAGTTTCCCGAAGGCTTGCATCTGGTCGTGGTTCTGGAGCGCGAGGATCCACGTGATGCGTTGGTTTCCAATCGCTATGCCTCTATCGAAGAGCTACCAGTCGGTGCGCGTGTCGGGACCTGCAGTTTGCGTCGGCAGTGCCAGCTGCTGGAAAAGAGACCGGATTTAAACCTGTTGGATTTACGTGGCAACGTTAATACGCGTTTGCAAAAGCTGGATGATGGGGAATTTGATGCCATCATACTTGCTTGTGCTGGTCTGATCCGTCTGGGGCTCGGAGATCGAATCCGTATGGCAATTCCCGTTGAGGACATGTTGCCAGCCTGTGGACAGGGCATTGTTGGCATTGAGTGCAAGGTGGATGATGCCGCAACCAATTCCGTTTTAGCCAGATTGCACGACAAATCAGCCGCGATCAGAGTCGGTGCAGAGCGGAGTCTTAATGCTGTGCTGGGTGGTAGCTGCAAAACCCCGATTGCGTCGTACGCAGAACACGATGAACACAATATTACCCTGAGCGGTCTGGTCGGATTGCCTGACGGAAGCCAAATATTACGGGTGACAGAAACGGCCGGTATTGATGACGGTGTGGAGCTTGGTCGTCTCGTAGCTGAAAAGCTGCTGGCTGCTGGCGCTGCGGAAATCATCCGGCAATTTGATCTCGGTTGAATCGAATCGACTTTTCCTGAAAAATCCTGAATCCTCTGAAACCCTTGGCCACTTTGGCTGTCAATATAAGGGTAGAGCGGGCTAAGGTGCGGATTGTGTAAACAATCGGGTGAATAGCTGCTAGCTTTGTGTAAATGTAGTAACATTTGATTACATAAAATCGATTTTCCAGATAAAGTCGGCCCTGTCGGCTGCCGCTGTCACACACTGTAAACATCAAAGGAAATTCAATGACTGACTTAAATCGTCGAAAATTCAGCAAATTATTGGGAACTGGCGCTGTAGCCATTCCGTTGGCAAGTCTGGTCAACAGTCTGCCATCCCATGCCGCAGCACCCATGGTGGACCCTGAAGCTGCCAATGCCAAAGCGTTGATGTATATGGTTGAGTCGGATCAGGAAGGCAAGACTTGCAGTAACTGTGCTTTGTATCAAGCAGCAGGTGATGAGTCTGGTGGATGCCCGTTGTTCTCCGGTAGCTCGGTTGCTGCAGGTGCCTGGTGTAGTGCTTACGCACCGAAAGCTTAAACCGATTGAACAGGCTTGAGGCCCGTAACTGGCAGGTAGGCTGATCGAGCAACCTGCCGCTTCGAGCTAAAGCCGGTCGGTAGAACACAAAAGGCCGCGTCGGGGTTTTCCCTGGCGCGGCTTTTTTGTGTCTACCAAATTTGTCTCTAGGCTAGAATGACGACCTATGACAGTCAATGTGCTTAGAGAAAGATTGAAGCTGTTAGCCAATCCGGAGACGGCATCCAAATCCGCCCGCTTCTTTAAAACCGGCAAGGGTGAGTATGCCGATGGGGAGCAGTTTCTCGGGATAAAGGTACCCGAGTTGCGGAAACTGGTTCGTGAATTTCAGGATTGTGAACTTGAGTTTGTCTATCCGTTATTGCATTCAAGCTGGCATGAGGAGCGTTTGCTGGCTTTGTTTATGCTGGTCAGAAAATATCAACGCGGTGATACACAAAAACAGCAAGCCATTTACCATCACTACATGCTCAATACCGCCTATGTTAATCATTGGGACTTGGTGGATAGCAGCGCTTATTTTATTGTGGGGCCGCATTTGCAAGACAGGGATCGAGCCCCATTGTATACATTGATCCGCTCTGAACACTGGTGGGAAAGACGAATAGCCATTATCGCAACGCTTCACTATATTCGCTTGCACGAATTTGACGATACTCTTCGTTTGAGCGAGCTTTGTCTCAATGATGATCACGATTTGATGCACAAAGCTGTTGGTTGGATGCTGCGTGAGGTGGGTAATCGAGATATTACGGTGGAGCAGAATTTTCTGGATCGGCACGTTCGGAAAATGCCGCGAACCATGCTGCGATATGCTATCGAAAAATTCCCGGCTGAAAAACGCCAACACTACCTGGGTTGAGTTTGCGTGTGCTGGCCCGGCTGTTGAGCCGCGACACGATCAGGGTGTTATTACATCAGCGCCTACTGCAGCTGTTGCCAGTGATGGCAGGCGATTAAATGTTTGCCAGCTGTTTGTTGTGAATCCACCGGCATCAGCCTGGGCTCCTCACTTCGACACCGGTTGTCTGCATGGGGGCAGCGAGTCTGAAACTTGCAACCGGGTGGTGGGTTCGATGGTGACGGAATCTCACCTTCAAGTTTTTGGGCGTTGCCGCGATTGTCCGGGTCCAGTGACGGAATAGCAGAGAGAAGTGCTTTTGTGTACGGGTGTCTGGGGGTTTGGAACAGTGTTCTGGTAGGAGCAGTTTCCACCAGACGTCCAAGGTACATCACGGCAACGTAATCGCAAACATGGGCAACCACGCTCAAGTCATGGCTGATAAACAGAAAAGTCAGTGCACGATCTCTGGACAAGGATTTTAACAGGTTCAGGACGTCTGCCTGAATTGACACGTCGAGTGCGGCAACACTCTCGTCCGCGACGATAAAACGTGGATTGGATACCAGCGCGCGAGCGATTGAAATGCGCTGGCGTTGCCCACCTGAAAATGCGTGCGGGTAGCGTCTGAGGTGCTCGAGATTCAGTCGGCAGGTAGCGGCAATCTCGCGAACGCGCTCATCCGTTTCCTCGCGGCTGTTGGTCAGTTTCATGACCTCCAGCGGTTCAGCAATAATATCGCGTACCGTCATACGTGGACTGAGGGCCGCGTACGGATCTTGAAAAATCATTTGTGCACGTTTGCGATAATCTCGCAGTTTGTCATCTTCCAGCCCGACAAGTTCGTAGCTCACCTCATCATCGCGGTAAGTAATGCTGCCTCGTGTGATGGGCGCGGCCTTAAGTAATGCACGACCCAGCGTCGTCTTGCCTGAACCCGACTCACCCACCAGGCCATAGAAACTGCCTGATGAGATGTTGAGATTGATGTCATCGACCGCCTTGACCACCGGCTTGGGACCAAACAATTTTCCGCGCAGTGGATAATGCACAGAAAGGTCTTGAACGGTGACAAGGTCTGGAGTGTCTGCACTGGGTGGATGTGGATTGAGATCGTTCACCTGGTGACCCCGTCAGTGAGTACGCAAGCGACCTGATGCCCAGGTTCGATTTCTGTAAAGGCGGGTATCTGTTGTTGACAGGTGCCGTCGATAGCTACAGCGCAACGTGTATGGAAGACACAGCCGGGAGGACGTTCCAGCGGCGAAGGGATATCACCGGGTATCGGGGTCAACGGTGTGTCAAGGTCATCCAGCCTGGGCAATGCATCGATCAAGCCGCGCGTATAGGGGTGCCCTGGTGTTCTGATTACTTGGCGCACCGGGCCTGTCTCCAGCAATTTGCCGAGATACATAACGGCGACCCGGTCTGCTGTTTGAGCGATAACGCCCAGATCATGGGTGATAAACAAAATTCCCATTCCAAACTCTGCAACGATTTCCTGCATGAGTTCGATCACTTGTGCCTGAATGGTGACATCCAGCGCTGTGGTTGGTTCGTCGGCAATGAGCAGTTTTGGCCGTGTGGACAG
>CALFCE010000384.1 GCA_937951215.1 uncultured Granulosicoccaceae bacterium | reverse complement strand
TTTGTTGACAGATTTACCATTCAACAAGGGTTGTTGCTTAATCAGCAAGTCTGGAATGATCTGGCTGAGGTAAAGATCCCATAAGCATCCGGTCTTTCGGATGTTAAGACCCGCAGGTTGTTTTTCAACAGTCTGCGGGTCTTAACAACATGACAATTAATGGGTTTCGTGCAATCGTGCCCTGGCTCTTCGGGGCGGTACTGTTGGCTATTTCAGTACTTAACAACCTCTATTTCCAGATTGTCCGGTGTGAAAAAATAGAAGCGCTTACCCGGTTCATAAAGATGAATTTCGCCCATTTTGAGCCCTTCCTCCATCACCCGTTCCCGGATCAGATAAAACTCGTCAACAACTATCGCCAGATGGTTGGTCATTCTCATGGTCGCATAGCTTTCACAACCGTTCTCCACGGCATCTGGTTGTGTATAGAACGCAATGTAAGATGTGTCGTTGCCCACATGAACCGTTCTGCCAACGTCCAGTGATTCACCCTGCCAACGTATATACCAGTCGAACAGGCGACAAAGCAGCTCTGCACTGTCTTCAGGATTTTTTACGGTGATGTTTACATGTTCAAGGTAATTGGCGGTCATTATTCTTCCTCAGGTTGGTTAAGTGTCTCAATCGATTGCCCGATTGGTCTGTAACCAAGATACTAGTATCTCAAGTTAACTTGAGGTCAATACCCTAAAAGATTACCATTTCACATTTTGCTGGTACAAAAGGTGGGTGGTTTATGGCAAGAGAAATATTGATTACGATTGGCTCGGTGGCCGAGAGGTCGGGAATGGCCGTTTCAGCGATCAGGTTTTATGCTGATTCGGGACTGATTCCCTGCAGCAGAACCGAAGGTAACAAGAGGCTCTTCAAGCGAGAGGTTATCAGGCGAGTGTCATTTATCCGAATTGCACAGCAGTTGGGTTACACACTGTCTGATATCGAAAATCAGTTAGCTTGCCTGCCAGATAACCGCACCCCTACAAAAAAAGACTGGGAGCAGCTTAGCCGTCATTTCAAGCAGGATCTTGAAGAAAAAATCGACGCATTGGAACGGCTTAAATCATCTCTCAGTTCCTGTATTGGTTGTGGTTGCCTATCATTGCAAAGTTGCAAACTATTCAATCCCGACGATCAGGCGCAGAAACATGGCGCTGGACCCCGATACCTGATGGGTGACAAGCCGCCACTCACAAAAGAGTAAGCATCTACTGGCGACTATTGAATCCAGCCGCCAATGGCAGGTTAACCTTGATTTTTCTCCAATGCTGCTTTGAGCTGTGTGGCTAGTGCAGAGGGGGGAGAAGAATCCTGATGATGCTTGCCTGAAGATTTATTATGGTGTCGAGACCGGCCTGACTTGTTTCCTGATGGCTTTCCTGCCTGCTTATCCCCATAGTTACGTTGACCTGATTGTTTGCTGCGCTGTCGATCAGATTGTGCATCAGCCTTGCCTGACGTACGTGTTTGTCTGACCGGTTTTCCCTCGTTGTCAGCTTCGTCAGTTAATCGCATTGTCAGCCCGATTCGATTACGTTTTGCATCAACAGACATTACCTTGACCTTGACGATATCCCCTGTTTTAACGACCTGCTGAGGGTCCTTTACAAAGCTATCGCTAAGAGCCGAGATATGAACCAGCCCGTCTTGATGAACCCCGATATCAACAAAAGCACCGAAGTTGGTCACATTGGTGATTTGCCCCTCCATTACCGCATTGGGTTTTAGATCGGATATGCTGGATACGTCATCATCGAATTTGACAGTACGAAATTCGGGCCGGGGATCGCGTCCGGGTTTATCCAGTTCGATCAGGATATCTTTTACAGTTGGGAGGCCGAATCGCTCGTCGGTGAATTCATTGGCATCCAGCTCTCTTAGTACGCTGCTCTCACCCAGGATTTCGTTGACCGGCTTACCCGTTGAGGCCTCGATTTTTTTAATCACCGGATAGGCCTCGGGATGTACCCCCGATGCATCCAGAGGGTTGCTGCCGCCGCGTATTCGCAGGAAGCCTGCGCATTGCTCAAACGCTTTAGGCCCAAGTCTGGGCACTTTCTTGAGCCCGTTACGATCATCGAATATTCCTTGTTCATCGCGAAATGCCACGATGTTTCCAGCCAATGTTTCACTTAACCCTGATACACGCGTCAGTAATGCGCTGGATGCCGTATTCAAATCAACACCGACGCTATTAACGCAATCCTCGACGGTTGCATCCAGTGAGCGAGCCAGTGCAAACTGCGATACATCGTGCTGATACTGCCCGACTCCAATCGCTTTTGGATCAATCTTGACCAGCTCAGCCAATGGATCTTGCAGGCGTCTGGCAATGGATACAGCACCGCGTATCGTGACGTCGAGTTCGGGGAATTCTTTTTCGGCAATCTCTGAAGCGGAGTAAACAGAGGCACCGGCCTCCGATACGACGATTTTCTGTAAGCCGGCCACACCTGCCTGTGTTACCACATCAGCCGCGAGCTGTTCGGTCTCGCGCGAAGCCGTGCCGTTTCCGATCGCAATTAATTTTACGTCGTGTGTTTTACATAACTTGCAGAGTACAGCCAGAGCCTGGTTCCATTGTTTCTGGGGTACGTGTGGATAGATTGTCGTATGTTCAAGCAGTTTTCCGGTGTGATCGACAACAGCAACTTTGACACCGCTTCTGTAACCCGGATCCAATCCAAGAGTACAGAGTTGACCGGCAGGGGCTGCCAGCAGTAAGTCTTTCAGGTTGTTGGCAAATACCCTGATAGCCTCTTTGTCTGCTGTATCACGTAAACTACCCAATAGCTCTGACTCCAGGTGTGGTGCAAGCTTGACCTTCCAGGTCCAATTGATGACCTGTGCTCGCCAGGCATCAGCATTTTTATTGTTGTTCTCGAATCCGGTATGTTGAGCCACTGTGGCAATGCAGCGTTTGTTTCCAAACTCTCCATCCGCCTGGTTTAACTGTAAACTGAGGGCGAGTACCCCTTCAGCTCTACCTCTGAACATAGCCAGTGCACGATGGCTGGGTACTTTGCTCAGCTTTTCCTGGAAGTCGAAGTAGTCTCTGAACTTTTCACCTTCCGACTCCTTGCCGTCAAACACGCGAGAGCATAAAAAACCTGCATCGGTCAACAACGTTCTGCAGCGTTGTATCAGTTCAGCATCCTCGGCAAATTTTTCCATCAGAATGAAACGGGCACCTTCGAGTGCACTCTTGCTATCGTCTATACCCGCATCGGTATTGAAATATTCCTGAGCGACGACATCCGGCTCCAGATCAGGGTTTGCCCACAAGGAATCGGCCAGGGGTTGCAGGCCTGCCTTGATTGCTTTCTGGCCTTTGGTTTCTCGCTTTTTCTTGAATGGAAGATAAAGATCCTCCAGCTCGGATTTTGTCGACGCACTGTTTATTTGGTCGCTCAGTTCCTGATTGAGCTTCCCCTGTTCTTCAATTGACTGCAGAATGCTTTCACGTCTGCTGTCAAGGTCTCGCAAGTAGATCACCCGGTCCTGCAGCAGGCGTAGCTGTGAATCAGTCAACCCACCTGTTGCTTCTTTACGATACCGTGAAATAAACGGAACCGTTGCGCCCTCATCCAGCATGTCAACGGCAGCTGTTACTTGCCAGGTTTTTGCGGTCAGCTCATCGGCTAGCTGAGCGAATCGGGTTTGGTTTTGATTGTTTTTATCGAGAAGATCAGAGGTATTGGCTTGAGGCATGGGGTGCTGGGGGCTGATTAAAATCAAAGGCGCGATTCTACCTTAATCGCCATGTATTTCCATAGTATTGGAGTTACAAAGTTATACACAGAAAAGTTATCGGCATTTCTTGACATATGCATAAGTCAGGATGATGCGATCAGCTTCAGGTCATGTTGGGGTAATCAAGATATACTTTAAAAATACAACCGGATTTAGACTGGTTTATGCAATGACGCTCGTTGTCTGGCATCATTTACGCCAAGGAAACTCTGATTTATTCCATCCGGGAA
>CALFCE010000383.1 GCA_937951215.1 uncultured Granulosicoccaceae bacterium | reverse complement strand
GACACACACCAGCTCAAATAAAACAAAAGCCCCAACAAATGCCCCCCCGCCTTCGCGGAGTATGACACCCAGTACAGCCAGTAACTCTTTTATCTAATAATCCAACACCATGCCCCCCGACAACCCAAGCCAACAACCTGTCGTCACTGGCCACAACATCGGAAAATGCTTTAGTGATCGCTGGCTTGTGCGTAACAGTCAGTTCGAAATTCAACCGGGTGAATCGGTAGCCCTGCTCGGCGAATCCGGAGCTGGCAAATCTACCCTTCTCAATCTGATCGCAGGCCTTGAACCTCTGGATGAAGGCGAACTCAATATATTGGGACAAAAACTCGACGGTAACAGTTTCGACCCCGATGCCACAGCAGCCTTGCGCCGAACCCATATCGGCTTTGTTTTTCAAGCGTTTCATCTGTTGCCGTACTTATCCGTGGCCCACAACATTGCCATGCCCTTATTGTTGACAGGCACGCCCACAAACACAGCGCTGGATAAAGCGAACGCTTTCCTTGCACGCCTCGGCATGGAAAAGCTGTCGCAATCCAGGCCCTTAACTCTTTCAGGTGGTGAACAACAACGTGTCTCGCTTGCCCGCGCATTGGTACACAAGCCGGCGCTGTTGCTGGCAGACGAACCGACTGGCAACCTTGACCCGGAAGCTGCCAATAAAGCACTGAAGCTAATGCAAAGCGTGGTCGCCGAATCGCAATGTGCCCTGATACTGGTAACCCATTCCGAGAATGCTGCCAGTATCTGCAACCGTCGCCTGCGCCTGGCCAATAGCACGCTTTCAGAAGAACCCGGCGCTGCCATGTGATGATCGCAGACCCCACGATCTCTCAATCGATGAACCCGGCACTGATCAGATGGCTGGGTATTTCCTGCTTGCGTCAGCAACCCGGCCCACTGCTGGCATCGATTGTTGCCATTGCCATGGGTGTCGCACTCGGCCTCGGTATCAGCCTCGTTAACAACTCAGCACTGAACGAATTTGACAATGCCATCAGCCGCATCAATGGAGAAGCTCAATACAGACTGACGGGATCATTGCAACGACTTGATGATTCCATCCTGCCGCTGGTTGAACAGAATAACGATGTTATCGCTGCCAGCCCGGTTATCTCCTTGCAGCTACCCGTTGTCACAAAGGGCAACGACACTTTCAACATTCAATTGGTGGCACTTGATATATTTCGAGCCGCGCAGGTGGCCCCGGCCTTGTTACCACGAGCCGATGCCACGGTGACATCAGGCGGCGCTGCCAGCGCAGTGTTTGGGGACGACGCGATATTTCTATCAGATGCAGCGCAACGAGCATTGCAACTCAAGGTGGGCGAACCACTGCCGGTGCTGGTTAATGGCAAAGTAGTGCCTTTAATCGTCAGTGGAGATGTGCCCGGTGTTGATAGCGATGTGTCACTGGCTATTATGGATATCGCTGCCGCCCAATGGAAACTGGGGTGGCTAGGGAAATTATCACGCATTGATCTGCGCCTGGCCGAGGGTATTGATGGGCAAGCCTGGCTAACGCGCTTGCAACAACAATCACCCATTGCCGCCAAAGGTCTGGCCCTCGAACGACCGGATGCAGGCAAACGGCGCATGTCCAATCTATCCCGCGCCTACCGTGTAAACCTGAATGTACTGGCGCTGGTGGCACTACTAACCGGCGGCTTTATTGTTTTTGCGACCATGAACCTGACCGTCACCCGACTGGTCTCAACACTGTCACTGGTATCCGTCATCGGCGCGCCACCGGTACTGGGTTTAAAGCTGGTTATCTATCTGGCTCTGTTGCTGGGAATACTCGGCTCTCTATTGGGAACCGCACTCGGTATTTTGCTAGCCTGGTCGCTACTGGCGTTAGTGGGAGGGGATCTGGGCAGCGGCCTCTTCGCCACCAGTCGACCATCACTCTCGATACCGATTCCGTCTTTGCTTCTGTTTTTCACACTGGGAGTCGCAGTGGCTATTGCAGGCGGACTGCACCCGGCATTAAAACTAAAAACACTGAAACCCGCACAGGCACTCAAAAGCGGACAATCCCTGACGCTGCAATCCAGATTTTCAATCCCGCTGTTAAGCCTCGGCCTGTTCATCATAGGCCTGATGCTTTTAGCCTTACCCCGCATATACGGCCTACCGATAGCTGCCTACCTGACCATTGCCTGCTGGCTATTTGCAGGTGTATTGATTGTGTCACCTGTGCTGGGTGTTTTGTCAAAAAGACTATCAGCATTTTCATCCATACAAAAACACCCGTTTTTAATGCTTGCCACGATGCGCCTGCACGTATTTCATGCGCAGGCCTTCCCGGCACTGGCAGGCGTCGTTGCAAGTTTTGCACTGGTTTGTGCAATGGCGATCATGGTGCATAGCTTTCGAGTATCGGTGGATGGCTGGCTGCAAAACGTATTACCCGCCTCCCTCTATGTACGTGTGCCCACCACAGGAGCCGACGCTGCGTTCAGCGCTGAAGACCGCAACAAACTGGCAGCAATCGAAGGGGTGGAAAAGGTGGAGTATGTTCGATCAGTGGATCTAATCATTGATACAGAAAAACCCACCATCGAATTAATTGCACGAACAATCAACCCCGAAAACCCGACAGAGAACCTACCGATTACCGGCAACATCCTGAGTGCAGAAAAATCTGACCCGCAGTGCACACCCGTTTATATCAGCGAACCCGCAGCCGGCCTTTACAACTGGCAAGTAGCCGACCACATCGACTTGCCTATTACGGCCACCAACAGCAGCACAGAGCCACCCTGCTTCCAGATCGCTGCTATCTGGCGTGACTATGCCCGGCAAAGCGGAGCCATCGCAATCAACCGGGATGACTACCAAAAAATCACAGGCGACAGTAGCGTTAGCGGTGCATCGGTATGGATTGGCGATGATCAGAATCCATCAGAGATAAGCAGTGAAATCTACAACCAATTTGACACAATACAAGGCTTGCAAATCAAAAGCGCTGAAGATATCCGCGCACTATCGCTCGATATTTTTGATCGCAGCTTTGCGGTGACCTACGCACTCGAAGCTGTTGCACTGCTGGTCAGCCTTTTTGGCGTAGCCACAACCTACTCTGGAGAGGCCATCTCACGTATGCGAGAATTCGGCATGCTGCGACACCTCGGAATTACCCGCAGAAAAATATCAGCGTTCTTCGTTTACGAATCCGCATTCTGCATTACACTCGGCGTAGTCTGGGGCGGGCTGGTTGGCGCTGCCATCTCGCAAGTACTGATTAAATGGGTCAACCCGCAATCCTTTAACTGGACCATGCAAACCCACTGGCCAACAAACCAACTGGCATCAGCAGGTGCGGTACTGATAATCCTGGGCGTGATCGCCGCAGTCCTCGCCGCCAGAAAATCAGCAGGCCTTGGCCCGATAGAAGCAGTGCGCCGGGACTGGTAATGCAATGAAAGACAAATCCACTCAATCACCAGCTCGCCGAAGCTTTCTAAAAAGCTTGCCACCACTGGCACTTTTATACCTGCAAAAGGCAAACGCCCAAACTGCAACCAACCAAGACTCGCTTCTTTACCCTGATGTCGAACCCAACAAAAACCTGATATTCCCAAAAGACCATGGCGCCCACCCTGACTACAGAACAGAGTGGTGGTATCTAACTGCGTGGCTGGAAAGCAAACAAGGCCCGCTCGGCCTGCAAATCACCTTCTTCCGCTCCCGCACCCCTTATGCCCGCAA
>CALFCE010000382.1 GCA_937951215.1 uncultured Granulosicoccaceae bacterium | reverse complement strand
TTGTTGCCTGACCGATTACAGAGCCCCTTGACACGTGCATTAACAAGTTGGGAGTTCTTGTTACTCATTGTGGGTATCTTGATCTTCTTTGCGAACATGCAAGCATCCCCTTACTTTCTCGATCCCTGGAATTTGTCGGATGCGACATTCAATTTTACAGAAAAAGCCATGATCGCTTTTGCTATGGCGCTGGTGATTATTTCCGGGGAAATCGACTTGTCTGTTGCTTCGATAATGGCCCTGGTTTCAACCTGTATGGGTTTTTTGGTTCAGCTAGGTGTTGATACGCCAGGACTTGTGATTGCAGCTCTCTTGGTAGGTGCAGCATGCGGGATGTTTAATGGTTTCCTTGTCGCAGTATTAGGGTTGCCTTCCATCGTGGTGACTATTGGTACCTTGTCTTTGTTCAGAGGCATGGCGTACATTGTTCTGGGTGACAAAGCGTATTCCGGTTATCCGGAATCGTTCTCCTTTTTTGGCCAGGGTTACGTTTGGTGGGTAATCACGTTCGAAATGGTGTTATTTGCAGTGCTTGCGTTGTTGTTCTACGTGTTACTTCATCGCACATCATTTGGTCGCAGTACCGTCGCCATTGGCAATAACCCCACTGCGGCACTGTTTGCCGGTGTTCGAGTCTCCAGAGTGAAGTTCATCCTGTTTGTACTTACCGGTGTCATGTCTGCTATTGCTGCAGTATGTTTGACCTCGCGATTGGGTTCCACGCGGCCATCCATAGCCGTGGGCTGGGAGTTGGAAATTGTTACCATGGTTGTGCTTGGAGGGGTAAATATACTGGGCGGGTCAGGCACTATTCCCGGTGTTGTTATTGCTGCCATAGTAATGGGCATGGTCACATTTGGTTTGGGATTGCTGAATGTCCCGGGTATTGTCATGTCTATTTTTATCGGTCTGTTGCTTATTGGCGTTATCGCATTACCGATTATTATCAATCGCATTCGACGGCGTGTAGCCTAGAAGGCCATTGCGCGATAAAAATACGCACTCACGCGAGATGAAATACCCGTTCAAGCGGTTCTACCAACGGTTCGTTTTTTTCATTGCTTGCCATAATATCAGCCATATATTCCCACCATCGCTGCATAACGGGTTCCAGTGGCAACATGTCCATCTTGTGATCAGATGTTCGACGCAACACAGCAAACAGGCTTAGTGTCTCTTCATGTAGAAAAATAGAGTAATCAGAAATACCCGCGTCCTTCAGCAAGGCAACCAGCTCAGGCCATATTTCGTCATGCCGGCGGCGATACTCTTCGGCCTGACCAGCGTTAATCTGCATTCTAAATCCGAATTGCTCCATGGTGTGTTCTCGCTTCTATAGGTGTGGTTCAACGATTTTGTTTGTATTCGCAAAGTCTGCTGGTCGTTACAGTATCAGCAGTTCAATGGTCGGACCCCTTTTTCAGGTATGGAATCTAGCGTGATGTGCGTAATGCTCAATCTTTTACTGGTACGATGCCGAACTTGTCCCTGGCGCACTTGACTATCGTGATTTATCCTGTGTGTAGAGTTTACTTTTAGCCCCCAGATACCCGTCCCACGCAAACCAGTAAGATACATGACCCGCAACTCTCGGTAGACGCTGACCTTCTGGTCCGATGAGTGCGTCTTCTGACATTTTCCAGCTGTTGCCTGAACTGGTAATGCTGTTGACGTCACCAGTGAATGACAAGTTGTTTCTTTCATATGCCCTTACTGTCTGGGTGTTGGCGTCGCCTATTAAAACCACATTCACGAAACCGACAGAATCATTGATAACAGGTTCTGTGTTGAACGCTTTGAGTGGCCAGGCTTTTGCGCCACCGGTAGTGCGGATGCCGTACACCAGATCTTTCTGCAAGTGGCGGCTTTGATCTGTGATGGCTGGAAACATCAATTCGGGGGAGGCAAAGTAGTCGCGATAAACCACACCGGAATCGTAGTTTCGAAAATGCCCTGTATTGAGTGATAGCACCTGGGACTGTGGATGTTTGTCACGCCAGCGTTGCCAGGAAGTGATGGTAATTGGTCTGATTTTCAGTTTTATATCGGAATGTGCAAGTGAACCCGAGACAGGCTCACCAGTAAACTGATTCCAGAGACTCATGGTCTGACGATCAAACATCAGTTTGTTTGACCTGTAAAGCAGGCCGGACGAGCCAAATACAAACGGTTCTTTACGATCATCCAGCTTTGTTTCAAACAGTATTCCAGCGCCGCACAGCGTACAGTAGGCCAAGGCCACTGGCACGCCGCCGATGACATCATTTAACATCTCATGCCAACCCATTATGCGCAGTGGATAGGCGCGTGCGTCGCCGTTAATTTCAATACCGAACACCAGATCGGTATCGAGCAGATAGTGTGCATCCCGGGCAGAAATGAGTTCCGGATTGTCCAGCGAGGGGATGCCATCATAGAGCGCACCTCCCCAGGTAATTTCCTCAAAACGGATTCGCATGCTGTTGGAATCAACAGGTGTTTCAAACAGCGATAAAAAATCCTCGTCAATGCCCCCCCAGTACCACAGCTTCAGTTCGAAATAGCTGGGGTGTGGCTTGATTTCTGGATGTGCTTCTTGATAAAGCATGGCGTCGCGCCATGTTTGAAGCTTCTCTCCCGTTAACACTTGCAGTGCACCCTGAGTTACCACATGAGAGCCGCCGATGCGCATTAACAGCACCAGACCAGGAATCATATCGTCGCTGCCGCGAGCGATAATAGTGTCCGCTGCAGCCTGTCGTTGTGCTTCTGTTCCGGTCAGTATGTGTTTGCTCAGCGCCACGAAGTCTGGTTCAGCACGGGCCGAATTCGATGACAGAGTGATGATGGCAATCAACACCATACAGAGGTATTTACTCATGCCTGTTAGTGTACCCCAGAGGCATAAAGGGGAGGCATATAAGGGAGGCATATTGGGTCAGACCATAGTAAACCCTTCTAAGCCCCCTGAATTTGTTAGCTTCTGTCTAAGCCCCCATTGCACTCACGTCAGAGAAATGCGCATGCCGTCTTTGCCCACGGTGACAGGGCCTGCCCAGTGTTGCGCTACGGCTTCTTTCCAGTCTGCATCGGTAAAAGCGGGGTCGTCGGCAGGGACAAGGTGGTTCAGGATCAGTTGCCCGACGCCGGCTTGTGCTGCTATCCGACCGACGTCTTCGGCCATGGTGTGGCTGGCCAATAAGTGTGCACGAAGGCCCGGTGCGGATTTTAAACGGGCAACCAAGGCGTCGATACCTTTGCCCAGCATAGCTTCATGTACCAGAGCGTCCGCGCCTTGCGCGAAATCGGCAAGCGGTGGGAAATAACAGGTATCGGCCGAGAACACCACCGAACGCATGCTGGATGTAAAGCGCAAAGCAAAGCAATCGGTCACGGGTGGGTGGTCAACCCGCAGCGCAGCTACATTGACACCACTAAACGCCGCAACATCCCCTTCACTGAATTCTTTAATGTTAACGAGTTGATAAAGCGATTTGCGTTTGTCATCCGTGGTGCGAAGGCGGTGATCAAAGGACATCGCAGCAAGAAAATGTGTCCAATAGTCTTGCAAACCCGGTGGCCCGTAAACAGTTATAGGGTCGACCAGATCCGTAGTCCAGGCCGTGTAGATCAGCGGACCCAAACCGAGCAGATGATCGGAATGCAAGTGTGTGATGAAAATCGCATCCAAAGAGGATAGGGGAATGTCCGCCTCAACCAGCGCACGAGCCGCCCCGATTCCACAATCAATGAGGATGGTATTGCCGTTCAATTGCAAAACCGATGAGCTGGGCGAAGGGCTGCCTTTACGCAGGGAAGGGCCACCTTTGGTTCCCAACAGGATTATCGCGTCGTTCATCAGTTGCATAGCGTGGTCAGATGTCAGTGCGACGTTCCCATATCCACTGTGGTCAAATATCTTAAACTCGCCGAGGCCTATCTCCGGGTGCGCGGCAGAACGATGTTACACTATTTGAACCAACGTTAGCGGAGTAAATTCGTGACTCAAGATCAGGTAGATCATCTTAGAGCGTTACCTGTTGCGATACCTGAAATGATCATCGGCGGTGCGTTTGTTGGGGCGTCAACGGGCAAAACGCTGGACGTTGTTTCCCCCATTGACGGCCAAAAAATTGCGGATTTACCCGATGCGAGTGAGGACGATGTGCTTGCCGCTGTGGCTGCATCCCGCACCAGCTTCGATAAGGGCGTCTGGGCAAATATGGCGCCTGCCGCGCGTAAGCGCGTGCTATTGAACTGGGCTGAGCTGATCGAAAAACACGCACTGGAACTGGCGGTGCTTGGTGTGCGCGACAACGGCACAGAATTGTCGATGGCGCTGAAGGCTGAGCCTATGTCGGCGGCCGGTACGATTCGATACTACGCAGAGGCCATCGACAAGATCTATGGTGAAATCGCCCCTACCGATCCGTCCACGCTGGCGCTGATTCACAAAGAGCCGGTAGGTGTAGTCGGCGCGATTGTGCCGTGGAATTTCCCGTTAATGATCACCGCCTGGAAGATCGCACCAGCCTTGGCGATGGGAAATAGTGTCGTGCTTAAGCCATCCGAAATTGCATCATTATCTGTATTGCGGGTAGTGGCCTTGGCTCTTGATGCTGGCATGCCCGGAGGTGTTTTAAATGTCGTCACCGGTGCAGGCCCTGTAGCGGGTCAGGCGCTGGCCATGTCTATGGATGTTGATGCTTTGGTGTTCACGGGTTCCGGCAATGTCGGGCGTAAGCTGATGGAATACGCTGCTCAGTCCAATTTGAAGCGTGTTTTTCTGGAGCTTGGCGGTAAATCTCCGCACATCATATTTGAAGACACACAAGATCTCGATCAGGCAGCGCAGGCGGTGGTGAGTGGAATTTTCAGAAACTCAGGGCAGGTTTGTATTGCAGGGTCGCGCCTGTTAGTACAAGACAACATCCACGATACATTTGTTGAAAAGATCGTCGCACTGACTGAAAACATGCGCGTAGGTGATCCGCTTGACATGAATACCCAGATCGGTGCCGTCAGTTCGGCAAGCCATCTTGAGCAGGTGTTGTCAGCCCTGGACGGTGTGAAATCCATTGCGACAGGTGGCAAACCAATATTGCAGGAAACCGGGGGCAGTTATATGCAACCAACCATTGTTGCAGACATGTCGGCCGACGATGCTTTGGTTCGGCATGAAGTATTTGGGCCTGTGTTAACGGTTTCGCGCTTTTCTGATGAGACTGACGCTCTGACCCAGGCCAACGACAGCGAACTCGGTTTGGCCTCTGGTGTGTGGACGTCGAATCTGGGTCGTGCGCATCGCATGATTTCGAAACTTCGTGCTGGTGTTGTTCATGTGAATACCTACGGAGGTGCTGACAACACCGTGCCTTTGGGTGGTTTCAAACAGTCGGGCAATGGGCACGATAAATCGCTGCATGCGATTGAAAAATTCATCAACAAGAAAACGGCGTGGATCAAACTTTGAGCACGTCAAAGTTATCCGATACCGATCTGTATATATTTGAAGACGCGCAGCCGTACGCGATCGACGGCGGCTTCAAAAGTGAATGCCCACCTGACAAAAAGGTCAAGACTGAAGACTTGTTCAAATTCTCGCGTGGACGAGGTGACTTACAGGTTTCTTTGGTTGCCGCCTGCATCGCCATCTTTTTCCTGATCTTCTTTTGGACGCAGACAGGGTGGGGCAATCGCAAATTACCGGATGAGTTGGGTGCCTATCTGGGGCATCAACTCGGCCTTATTGAACTAGATGGTCGTGTGACACGGCTTGGCCGTATCCTGAAGCAGTCCTGGGTCGCTCCCATGCTGTGTTTGCTGGTATTGGTCCCGGCGGCACTTTGGAATTTTCGGTCATCTTTAAAAGAACACCAATGGCGCAAGCGCTTCCTGCTTCCCACCAACGCCTACTTTGAGTTGACCAAATACGTCGCAGCGCTGGAGTTTGTGGCCTATTTTATTGGCTACACACTCTTGATTCCGTGGCTTGGGTATCTGGTTTCCACCGTGTTAATAGGGACCTTGCTTCCCTGGCGTTTGGGGTATCGCGGCCGCACCTGGTTTATGCGTAGCCTCATGTCGAGCCTTGCGGTCGTTGTTGTTTTTCGCACTTTTCTGCAAATTAAAACGCCCGTTTCCATCTGGCTTTACGACCAGCTTCCAACTGCCCTCCGCGGTTTTATGCTGACGTACTTTTAGGGCTGGGGAATGGAAGCTTTTCTGGTTGGTCTACAAAGCTTAATGGTGCCTTCTGTTCTGGTCGCGATTGTGATCGGATCCGTAGGCGGTGTGATCATTGGTGCAGTGCCGGGAATAGGGCCCGCGATAGCGATAGCGATTTTGTTGCCGGCGACTGTGTTTCTGGATGATCTGGTTAGTCTGGTTTTACTGCTGGGCGTTTATGGATCATCGATGTACGGCGGAGCGATACCTGCCATCTTGATCAACACGCCGGGAACACCGGTAAACGCGTTAACCACTTACGATGGCTATGCTATGACGCGCCGTGGCGAGGCATCCAGAGCATTGTCACTGGCTTACTCTTCCTCCTTTATTGGTGGGTGTTTTTCTATTTCCATGGCGCTTGTCGCTTTGTTTGTTTTCGGGCCCTATTTGCGGGACCTTGGCGCATTATTTGGGCAGCGCGACATTTTGATGGCAGCAATTTTGGGCGCTGTTCTGCTAATCGCAGCGCATCGTCAAACGATGGGCATTGCGGCCATGCTGTTTGGTTTTGGCTTTCTCATTGCCATGGTTGGGCGGCAGTCCACCCGAGGTATCGACCGATATACTTTCGGGATTGACTATCTCTATTCAGGCTTCAATCTGATTGTCGTGATCGTGGGAATTTTCGCATTGAGTCAGGCCTTGAATCTTATGGTGGGTAAAGACGATGACCCACCGGAAGCACGAATAAGTGGTGGTCTTCTAAGCGGTTTTAAAGAACTTGCCGGTAACAAGATTGTCGCTTTCTGTTCAGCCTGCTACGGAACGATTATGGGTATCATCCCGGGCGTGGGAGAATTTGTTGCGCAGTTCTTCAGCTATTCAACCGCGCGTGCACTTTCGAAGGATCCGGCACGTTTCGGTCATGGATCCCCGGAAGGGTTGGTTGCATCGGAAACATCTAATAATGCAGTTCCGGCAGCTGCAATGATCCCGCTACTGGCGCTGGGTGTTCCCGGTGAAGCCCTGACTGCCATGATGATGGTAGTGTTCTTTGATGCCGGTATAAAGCCCGGGCCGGACATTTTCGAGAATAATTCTGACTTCTTGTTCAGTTTGTTTTCGGCCCTGCTAATTATCAATGTGTTGGTGTTGGCAACGCTACTGATTTCAACGAAATACATCGCCAAAATGATCTATATCCCAAACCGTTTTCTCGGTGCGTTTATAATGATCTTGGCCTTTGTCGGCGTTTATTCGATTCGCAACAGCCTGACCGATTGTATCTTTGCAGTAATTTTTGGCTTTATTGGCTATGTTTTACGCCGTCTTGACTGGCCTTTGGTGCCGATTGTTCTGGGTCTTGTTCTAGGGTCGATCATACTGGAACGGCTGACTGCCGGATCGGGCCAGATCAAAACGGCCATCGACCTTATCAATCGCCCGGTTTCGGGTACACTTTTCGGGATGATCCTTCTGGTCCTTGGATTCATCATTTGGACGTCTATTAAAAACAGACGAACTGACTATCAAAATTGACCAACCACAATAGAGGAGTATCGATATGAAAAAAATCGTAACCGTTGCCGTGCTGGCAGCCGCAACATTTTTAGCGAGTGCTACACCTGCGTATGCGGATTACCCGGATGGCCCCGTGCAATTCATCGTGCCGTGGCCACCAGGTGATTTTGAAGATATTCTGACTCGCATGATCGCAGCAGAATTTCAGGAACAGACAGGTGAATCAGCTTCTGTTGTCAATCGCCCGGGTGGCGGTGATGGTCCGTTTCCCGGTGCACTGGAAGTACTGAATGGGCCTACTGATGGTTCTGTCGTCGGTTCCTTTGTTATCGGTGTGCCCGTTGTCGGCCCAAAGATAGATATCGGGATCGAAGAAGACAGCTTCACGCCTGTTGGAATCTTCCTGACCTATCCCTTCGTACTAGCCGCGTCGGGTGATGCGGGCTATTCCAACATGGCAGAACTTGCCGCTCACGCTCAGGAAAACGATGTGGTTCTAGGTCACTTCGGTGCAGGCTTGACTCCGACACAGGCATCGTTCGCAGCGGCAAAGCTGATGGATTTCGAATTTGCAGATGATGCAGCCTTCGATCTGTTGGATTGCAATACGCTGTCGTCTGGCGATGCCGATGTTATTAACACCACATTGGCGTTGATTGAGCCTTGTCTGGGTGAGATCAAGGTGTTGGCTAACATCGGTGCCAACCCTATTGGCAAGCTGGACGGTGTTGAAACACTGGCTGCGCAGTCGGGCGTGAACGACATCGAATTGTGGAACGGATTGTTTGTGAAGAAAGGCACTCCGCAAGAAGTCATTGACGTGTTGGCGAAAATCGCAAGCAGCGTCATGGCGGGTGATGAAGCACAGAAGTTGATGGCTGAAACCGGTGCTGGTGTGTACTGGCAGGGGATGGAAGAATCTGCTGCACGAATCGAAACTGATCGCGCCAAGAGCGCGGAAATTAGTGCAATCATCGCACAGTAAGGTAACTGTATCGGGGCGTCAGGAATCCCTTGCCGCCCCGATATTGAGAAAGTAGCGATGAATCGTATAAAGCTTGGCATTCTGCAAACCAACCACGATAAAAGTATTGAGGTGGGCGATGCCTTCCCGGATGATGCCCATCGGTTTCGTGATCTTTTCGATGCCCAGGAAGACCGTTTTCAATATCGTGTTTATATGACCATCGGCGGCGAAATTCCTCGGGATTTGGAGGAACAAGATGCTTTCATGATCACGGGAAGTCCGCTTAGCGTGTTGGACCGGCATGTGTTCACTGATGATTTGCTGGATTTTATCCGTCAATGCGATGCGGCCAGGAAGCCGCTGTTGGGGGCTTGTTTTGGTCATCAAGCCATAGCGCTTGCCCTGGGCGGGAAGGTTGAACGCTCTGATGCCGGATATAACGTTGGTATTGAAGAGACACAGTTTCACACCCGCAAGATCTGGATGACACCGGAGCGTGACAGTTTGCCACTTTATGTTTTTCATGAGGACCAAGTTACCCAGTTGCCAGCCGGTTGCACCTTGTTAGGTTCAAGCACCAAATGCAAAAACGCAAGCTTTGCCAAAGGCAACCATATTTTTACGACACAGGCGCATCCCGAGTTTTCTCATGACTTTATGTCTTGCGTGTTGCGATTCACTGAAAGCAAAATGCCTCCGGAAGACGCGAAAAGCGCATGGAACAGTTTAAAGCGCAAGCAGGACGGACATGTTTTTGGCACATGGTCTACGAACTTCTTTAAGAAGGCGATCAACGATGCATGATGATGGATTTTTAGACCTGATAGACCACGATAGCTTTGCCAACGGGGTGCCACACAGGACGTTCGCCCGTTTACGCAAAGAAGATCCGGTTTCATGGAATGAAGGTAATGATGAAATTAAAGGGTTTTGGAGCCTGACGCGTCATGCAGATATCGCGCTGGCCAACAAGGAAAACCAGATTTTCAGTTCTGCTCAGGGTATTCGTCTTGAGGATCAGAGCCGTGAAGAATACCTGGCCCGTCGTACCTTTCAAGAAACGGATCGGCCAGAACATTTTGCAGTACGCCACGCGGTAGCCCCTAACTTTGCAAAGCCAACTGTGGCTAAATTTGAATCCCTTATTCGCGAGCTGGCAGCAGACATTTGCGATAAAGCGCTTGCAAAGCCGGAGTTTGATGCTGTGGAGTGCATTGCCAAACAGTTGCCGATGATGATGTTAGGTCGCATTCTAGGTGTGCCTGATAAGGATCTTGATTGGTTGATTGAGAAAGGCGATGCGTTAATCGGTAATTCTGATCCGGACTTTACCGACCACGTAGTCGACAAGATGGACACCAGTGCCTATCGCTTGATGCCTTTTCGCAGCCCTGCAGGGATTGAACTTTATGACTACGCAGAAGACTTGTTGCACAAGCGACGAGAAGTTGTCGCAGAGGGTATTCTGGCGAAGATGATGTGTGATGAAAACGGTTTGAAGGAGCTGGAATTCAAGAACTTTTTCTGCCTTTTAGTCGCCGCAAGCAACGACACCACCCGCTATTCCATCGCGATGGCACTAAACCTTTTAGCGCATAACCCGGACCTGATCGCACAGCTGAAGACCGGGCAGTACTGGAACACCTGCGCTGATGAATTTGTCCGGCTTGCAGCACCCACCATGCACTTCCGGCGCACAGCGACACAGGATTTCGATCTGCATGGCAAGACAATCCGCGAAGGCGATAAGGTGTTGTTGTGGTTTGTTTCCGGCAGTCGGGATGAAACGGTGTTTGAAAATCCGAATGACTGTTTATTGGGGCGTTCGCCAAATCGTCACCTGGCCTTCGGGCAAGGGGGGATTCACGTATGCCTCGGGATGCACTTGGCCAGACTCGAAGTGCGCATTGCCCTCGAAGAACTGATCAAACGCATTGACACATTCGAAGCCATTGAAGAGGCGACCTGGACCCGGTCTAACTTTATCTGCGGTGTTAAAAAGCTGCGCGTTCGTGCCAGGCTGGCGGCATAAGTCGTGAGCGAGATGACCCGTACGCGCGTTATGTTTTGCGACATGCTTAACCTGCCACGTGGTAAGTATGTACCGGTGGATGTGGCGGCTGGCGGCTCCATAGGTTTTGCTCGTGGCGCGTTTGCTGTCTCTTACGACCGCGATCTTATCACCGTGCCAGGTTGTGGTGTTTATGATGGATTGCCCGATATGGAGCTGGTGCTTGACGATGAGCGTTACAACAGTTGGCAGGCAGGAACCGAGATTGCTTTGGGTGATCTGCATATCAATGGTGCCCCGTTTGGTTTATGCCCGCGCAACACGCTGAAGCGAGCCGTGAAGGATTGGTCCGATTTGGGATACCAGCCGATGATCGGGCTGGAAACCGAAGCCTATCTTTTCCAGCGGGATGAAGACGGTATTTGGCGGCCATACGACACGCCCGGCGCCTTCGTTTATGGCACGGGCCCCGAGAACGACCCCAAGGGTGTGATGGACGATATATGGGAAGCCGCTCATCGGGCCGGCATTCCGATAGAAAGTATGAACGGCGAGTTCGATAATGGTCAATTCGAGCTGACCCTGAAATTTGATCACGCACTCAAGGCTTGCGACGATGCATTTTTGATGAAAACCATGGCGCGAGAGATTGCGCTGAAGAAGGGGCTGTTGTTGACGTTCATGCCAAAACCAATCCCTGAACGGGGTGGGTCAGGCTTGCATGTTAATTTCAGTTTCCTGGACAAAGGCGGACAAAACCCGATAGCGCCAAGCGGTGAACTATCCGATCTTGCCAAACAGTGTATGGCCGGCCTGATCAAACATCATCAGGCACTGGCGGGTCTTCTGGCGACCACGGTTAACAGTTATGATCGGTTGTCTGCCGGTAGCCTTGCCGGTTATTGGGCAAATTGGGCCGAAGATCACCGATTGGTGACCACTCGCTGTTCAACCAAGTCAGCTAATTCTGCCCGCCTTGAGCACAGGATGGCAGATTGCGCAACTAATCCCTACCAGGCTGTTGCTGCTTTGCTTCAGGCGGCCCGTTTAGGGGTTGAAGGCAAGCTGCCTCTGCAGCCACCAGAAGATCTGGATGGTTTGGAAAATGTACGTGAGAAGCGACATGTTCCATCCGGCCTGGATAAATCATTGGTTGCTTTAGACAAGGATTGTGCGCTTCGCAAAGCGGTGGGTGAAGAATACTGCGACGCATTGCTGTATTTAAAGCGAGATGAGTTCAAACGGTTGGTGGGTAAAAGCGTCGATGACGTTCGCGACTTCTACCTGCCATTCATTTAAAAAGACTGGAACATTTAGGTTCCCATGCGAACTCCAGCATGTCGCTTTCCATATCGCTGGCTGCGAATTCAGTTTGACTCAGGGATTCTTTAGTCAGCAATCGCCACACAATCAATGATGTTCCGTGGTCTGCTCCCGATTGCCGACAACCCGTCGAGTCATCGGAAAAAGTTCAATTCCCCAGCGGCTATTCACAAACCCCCAGATTCCCTTGGGCGCGAATAACATGATCGCTATCGCTGTAGCACCAAGAATCATTAAATAGGTGGTCCCAAGATCAGCCATTGTTTCGCGCAACAGAAAATAGAGCAGGGTACCGATGATTGGGCCCTCGAGTGTACCGATACCACCGATGACGACGATAAAAATGACAAAGGCTGTCCAGTCATTAACGTTAAAAGCCGCATCCGGGCTGATGCGTAGTTTCTGCATAAATATCAAAGCACCGAGTGTTGCGGTGAGCCCAGCGGTTAAGACATATACCATAAACTTGGTTCGCCAGATATTGATTCCAAGAGATTCGGCAGCAAGTTCGTTATCTCTGATGGCTGTCATGGCGAGGCCGGTGCGGGAACGTAAAAACAGAAATACCAGACAGATAATCAGGATCAGTATCAATAGCGCGGCCCAGTAACTCAGGCTCTCTCTGCCGGACCTGCTGGAAGCAATCGATTTGACAACACTGACAGGCAAGCTGGTGCCGGAACCGCCACCCAGTGAAGTCATTTGCGCTGCAGAAAGACGAAACACCTCGGCAACCACCCAAGTGCCAATAGCAAAGTATGCCCCATGCAACCTGAAGATCAGCGCTGCCACCGGTACGGCAATAAGCATCCCGGCAATAGCGACAAGCGGGAGTAGTGCAAGCGGTGTGATGCCCGTATTCATGGCTAAGGCAAACAACAGGTAGCCGCCAAAGCCTACATAGGCCTGTTGGCCCACTGAGACCAGACCGGCGTAGCCTGCCAGCAGGTTCCATAAATAGGCGAGCCCCAGATATAAAAAAACTTCACTTAAAAAACGCAGGTCAGAGCGCCCGGCCCAGACGGGTGCGGTTGCCAGTACAATGAGGGTGATAGCAACGACGATTAAAAAAGCATTGCTGCTGCCCGAGTTGCGTGTCACAACGGTATTCAATGTGACACCCTCGGAAACAGACCTGTCGGGCGCACAGCGAGTACCAGCAGAAAGGCAATATGCCCGGCGAGCTGCTGCCATCCCGGGTTGATCTGTGCGCCGATGCCTTGAGCAACCCCGAGGATAATGCCGCCGATTAACGTGCCCCATAGATTGCCAAGGCCGCCAATGATAACGGCCTCGAAACCGAAGATAAGGCGAGCAGGGCCCGCAGCAGGATCAAAGGATGTTCGTGTACCGAGAAAAATCCCGGCGATCGCGACCACCGCCAAGGAGAGTGCCATGGCCATGCTGAAAATATGCTTCTTGTTTAACCCCATCAGCTGTGCAATCTCGGCATTGTCTGAGGTAGCCCGGAATGCACGGCCCAGCGCGGTGTAGTAGAAAATCCACTGCAAGCCGGCAATCACTGCTAGCGCAACAATAAACATCAACAGAGGCAGCACACCAATGTTCAGTGACCCCATGGAAAGGCTGGCAGTTTCGAGCACACCGGCATTGAGCTTTTGGGGATCGGCGCTAAAGGCTTCAAGCAAACCATTTTGCAGGATCACCGATAACCCGAACGTTACCAGCAATGGTGGGAGAATATCGTTACCCATGGTTTGGTTGAGCAGGCAATACTGCAGGGCATACCCCAGCAAAGCCATTATCGGAATAACAACAATCAACGATGCCAGCGGATGCAGGTCAAGCATTGAGGTGACCACAAGCCCAATAAACGCGGCAACGACAATCAGATCACCGTGCGCAATATTGACCAGACGCATAATGCCAAATATCAATGACAAGCCCGCTGCAAAAAGCGCGTAGAGACCGCCAATCAGGATACCTTGAATGATTGCGTTTACCCAGACCATGGTTCAGATTCCAAAATAAGCCTGGCTGATTTCCGCCCGGCTTGCGGTGTCGGCTGATCCGCTCAGCGTCACCTTACCCTCAGACAGGCAGTAATAGCGATCCGCAATTTTTAAAGCACGATTGAGATCCTGCTCTACAATTACGGCACTTAAGCCGTTGCTGATAATGTCGGGAAGAGCGTCATAAATCTGGTTTATGACGATGGGCGCGAGGCCGAGGCTTATCTCGTCGAACAAAATGATGTCCGGGTTAGCCATAAGAGCGCGACCAATCGCTACCATTTGTTGCTGTCCCCCCGACAAGGTGGTGGAACCCTGCGCCCGCCGCTGACCCAGGATAGGAAAGAGCTCGTACACTTTGTTTAAATTCCAGATACCGCTGCGTTTACTCTGCGCGCCGATCTTGAGATTCTCTTCCACGCTGAGTGATGGAAACAGTTGGCGCCATTCCGGCACCATCGCAATACCAAGCTTGGCTACTTGGTCGGCTCGTATTTTCCCAATGGGTTTGTTGTTCCAGAGCACCATATCGTTTTCACAGGGAAGCAAGCCCGTGATGGTTCGCATCGCAGTCGTTTTTCCTGCGCCGTTTGCGCCAATCAGAGCCACGACCTCGTTGTGATCAACGTACATGTCGATACCAAACAGCGCCTGAAAATCGCCGTAGTAACTTGCAAGGTTGCGTGTTTCAAGCATCAGCTGCCAGCCCCAGATAATTTTCCTGAACTTCTTTGCTGGCCATCACGGCGTTGGGCTCGCCATCTGCGATCACTTTGCCGAAATCAAGCACGATCAGCCTGTCTACAACTGCCAATAGCGCATGAACAATGTGCTCTATCCATACGATGGTGACATTCTCTGATCTGATTTTCTGGATGGTCTCGATCAGTGACTGACATTCCTTGTCGGTCAAGCCGCCAGCGATTTCATCCAACAACAACAGTGCAGGTCCGGAGGCCAGCGCGCGCGTCAGTTCCAGCCGTTTGCGCTCCAGCAAGGTGAGGGAACCAGCAGTATCGTTTGCCCTTTCAAGCAATCCTGTTTTTCTTAGTGCCTCGATACTTTGATGTTGCGCTTTCAAGGCGGGCAGTCGTGCTCCATGGGTAGCAGCAACCAGCACGTTTTCATACACCGACATGGCAGCAAAAGGTTGTGGTATTTGAAAAGAGCGCGCAATGCCGCTCCGGCAGCGTGCGGCACTGCTGTGGCGTGTGATATCGGCTTGTTGAAAATGAATTTTCCCGGAATCCGGCTGCAGGGTGCCGGTTATCAAGTTGAACAGAGAGGTTTTGCCCGCGCCATTGGGGCCGATGATACCGACAGCTTCACCGTCAGACACACTGAAGTTGATGCTGTCAGCCACAGTGACACTGCCGAATGACTTCGACAGGTCACTGCATCGCAGCAATTCACTCATGCCGGGAAACCAGGCGGCTTAAACTCGGCCTTGGGTTCAGCCCAGCAGCTTTAACTCACCGCCGACAGGAATTTCAGGTGCCTGAGAGTTGGTGGTAATGACGAGCTCCATTTTGTCGCCTTGTTTCTGCCATTGACCTGCAACCAATGGGGTCTTGGTTACGTTTTTCATTGGACCTTGAGACCAGTCCACTTTGCCAACGATGGTTGACATATTGGTTTCGGCAATCGCTTTCACCATAGCGGAGGGGTCTTCCAGATCTTCGGTGCGAGAGACGACATTTTTTACCACCTCAAACAAGGCATGTTTAAAACCGATGGGCTGGGTCCACGGGCGCCCGGTTTCTGCGGTAAAACCATCAGCCAGCGTTTTGGCAGATTCGTTTGTCAGTGAGGATGTGAACGGATGATTGGGTGACCACCAAATTTCCGAAGTTAAGCCGTCGCCACGATCTCCAAGCGAATCTATAACCGACGGGAATAGCAGTGCCTTGCCAATAGTAACAACCTTTGGTTTGAAATCCTGTTGAGCGGCTTGAGACCAGAAGGTGGCAAAGTCAGGCGGGATCATATTGCCGGTAACAATCTCGCAGCCAGCTTCTTTAAAAGCTGATATGAAGCTTGAAAAGTCATCATTCAGTGGTTGATAACGGCCTGGATCAATCAAGTTGTAACCGTTTTCCTTTAGTGGTGGCGGTAGCCCCAGTTTGGCATCACCCCAGGCGTTGCCATCAGCATCGTTTGGAAAAATCCCGGCAACTGTTTTACTAACGCCTGCACTGTCCCAAAGTGCAAGAAAATTGGCAATCACATCTTCCAGGCCCCAAAAGAAATGGTAGGTGTATTCAAAACCTTCTGCCGGGTTACCATTACGGCCAAAGAAGTAGGGTTGCCATGGGCAATCGGTAGTTATGCAGGGTACTTCATTGACTTCGCATTGATCAGCAACAGGGTTGGTGGTATCCGGTGTTGAGGCCGCAACCATCAGGTTAACTTCATCGCCCAGAATCAGGTCGGCTGCAACTTCAGCTGCACGGTTGGGGTTCGATTGGCTATCTTTTGAAATAATTTCGATATCATAGGTTTTGCCATTGTTCTCCACACCGCCCGCCAGAGCAGCTTGCACACCTTTGAGAACAAAATCATCGGCTTCAGCAAAACCCGCCAAAGGGCCGGTTTTCGGGCTTACGAACCCGACTTTGATCTTGGGGTTGGCTGCATAGGCTTGAGTGTGACGAAGAATTGCCGGGGCTGCGATGGCTGCACCGATACCCTTGAGTACAGTACGCCTTGATGTTGTTTTTTTCATTGATTCCTCCAGTGTTATCGAATAGTAAATCCGAATACCCCAATGGTACCAATAAAAGATTTATCAATTGGTCGTACACACGGCGAAAAATTGTCGGAGTTTTTCCAAGATTGCGTTTTATTCTTTAAAAATAATGAGTTACAAAGACAGTAGTGAGAATCATAACTTAAGTGCCTCACCGCTGTTCGAAATTGGCTACTGCTCAGACCGTGGGTTTTGGCGGCTCAATCGATCTGGGGACACTGCCACCAGCAGTAGGTCAGGCCTTGTTGTCAGCAGGCAGTGCTCACTGACTGAAACGGATTACCAAATTCGAAGCTGATGAAGTGACAACCCCGATTACGCTCACCCGGCCTGGATTCAGAACGGGAAGTGATATTGTCGTTTCGATGCTGACCCCCTGTTGTGCTGAGCTTGCGCAGTCAGGGCGTGGACCCTATGATGAGTCCCAATCAGGTGAGCCCAGACAAGATGAGCCCCAAAAAAAGAAACAAATTTAGACGGGGTTTCGTTGCGAACAATAGTAGAAACTTCTAAATCCAGACGGATAAAACACATGTCACTATCACTCTATCATGCACCCGGCGCATGCTCTATGGCGGTCTACATATCGCTGGTGGAAGCAGGTGCTGATTTTAATGTTCATCTCATCAGCTTAAAAAACAACGAGCAATCAAGCCCAGAATATGCTGCTATCAAC
>CALFCE010000381.1 GCA_937951215.1 uncultured Granulosicoccaceae bacterium | reverse complement strand
ACAGGGAAGTTTGTTTTGATGGTGTCAGCCAATTTTCCAGTTTGCTCTCGAACCTCATTGCCGAAAGCGGGTTGTTATACCGTTGTGTAATCTTAAACAAGCTGTGGAACGAGTCGCTTTTCAGTATTTGTACGATTTCAGCTAAATATCGGAATCCAGCAGCTCTTTTATAATTGTTTCTTCAATTCTGAGTATCAAGCCAGATATCGGGCCAAACGGGTTCTGGAACTTCTTTCGCCCTTCGACTTCCTAATAACTACAGCTGGCAAGGTAGTCAGTTTTTGATTGTTGAGCTAACTTTTTCAGGGAGTCAAAAAATGAAAGTCATAGCGGGTGTTGTTCTGGTTGCCGGGCTTGCCGCCTCGATTATACTAAAACCGGGTGTATCAAATGAAATCACATCGGTTGACCAGCAAGTTTCAGCAGAGCTCATTCATCACCAAAAGGCAGTTAACTATATGGCTGAAGAGTTTGTTATGCCCAGTGATGAGCAGTTAAAAGCCAAGTTGTCTGCCATACAGTACAAGGTTACGCAGCAGGACGGTACAGAACGTCCGTTCGCCAACGCCTACCATGACGAAAAGCGTGCAGGTTTGTACGTCGATGTGGTATCGGGTGAGCCGCTGTTTTCGTCTGCTGACAAGTATGACTCAGGTACTGGATGGCCCAGTTTTTCAAGGCCCATAGCAGCTGATGCTGTGGTGGAAAAAGAAGACCGGTCGCTGTTTGCTGTTCGAACAGAAATTCGCAGTAATTTGGCAGATTCTCATCTGGGGCATGTTTTCAATGACGGCCCGGCACCGACAGGTTTGCGCTATTGCATGAATTCTGCAGCCATGAAATTTATACCGCTGGAGAAAATGGCCGAGTCCGGCTATGGTGCTTATATTGAAAAAGTGGCGAAAGCCACTTCATAAAGTGTATTTTATCAGCCAGGAGAGGGTTAGTCTCCTGGCTTGAATATCTGTTTTACAAAAATGGCCGGGTTGGCTTAGACCACCTCACGTAACAGGGTTGCAGGCGATACTGACAACGAGCGCGCTACCCAAAACGCACCTGCCATCAGACATAATCCGGAAACTGCAACCGCAACGGCAGCTCCACTGAACCAGGTAATCGCCCCTACCGGTAATTCAAGCCACAGCGTGGCGACCATTGTACCCAGAACACCCCCAACAACACTTGCAAACACAGCTACCACTGCTCCGAGCAGCAAATACTCAATTCCCAGTGCTTGCATCAGGCTGCGATGTCGACTACCAAGTGCATGAAGAATGGCGGCTTCCTGCAATTGTCGTTGGCGGTTTGCGGCCACCACACTTGCCAGTACCAGCAAGCTTGCAAGTAAACTTGTTAAAGCGACCAGAGAGACTGCCAGCGCCGCTGCATTCAGAATACGTTTTGCAGCTTGTAGTCCGCGTGAAGTACGAATCGTCACTACTGCCGGGAATTCGCTGGATATGGCATTGGCGGCTGCAATATCCAGCGGTACAGAGGTACTGTTATTGGCAGGCTCGGCATCTGGCAGGTCAGAACCGGGTGCGGTGTGGTCCTGAAAAGCAATGCCGACATAGCGCGTGATGAAGTCGTCAAGTACACCTGGACTGAACAGGGCTTCAAACCAGAATCTTGTTTCAAAATTGCCTTGCGCATAAATTGCGACCAGTTTTGCTTCCAGCGATTCACCAGCAATAGAAAACGTCAGTGTATCGCCAACCTTGACACCGATTTGTCCGGCTTCACGATCTTCCATCGCCACCAGCGGTGGCCCTTGATAATCACTGGGCCATAACTCACCGGAACTAGCCCGAATATTATCGATACGTTCAGTGCGATAGCTGAGCTTATGCTCATCGTTAGCTTCAAGGGCCTCACTGGCATTGTCTCTTGACGCGAGAGTTTCACCGTTGACTTGCTTTAACCGGCCTAATACCAGCGGTACCGTTTGAACCTCTGTTACCCCGGGTGCGTTGCTTACCGTTTGCCGAAACGCTTCAATCTCCGGCTTTTGGATATCGTAGAACGCAAGGCTGGGTGCGCGTGAGGGCACCGTGCTATCGAGCAAGCGCAGCATCGCCACTATGACGATAGTTGCGGCAACCAGCAATGTGCTCGCGATGCCCAATGATAGGAGTAAGGGCCGTAGTGGTGAGCCCGGTTGATCCATCCCTGCCAGTGCGCGTCGCGCTGCAAAACGTTTATCAAACTTGCCGGATTGTACGAGTCGTCTGGCAAAGCGCCTGATAATGGCAACCAAGCCGGAAAGGGCCAGGTAAAGCAGGATCATTGAAACAACAAACCCAATACCGATAATTTTATCGGGAATCAATGCGACAAGTGCCACAGCGGCCGCAACTACCAAAGCTGCGCAGTAAGATTTGGCCCGAATTGACAATGCGGGTCTTATGTCGTTTTCTGTGTCACCACGAAGCAGTGTGGCTGGCTCGGTGGAAAGGCTTCTGGCAAGGTTGGGTGCTGCAAAGGCGAGTGCTGCAAGCGTACCGAAAGCCATGGATACCAGTGTTGGCCACACCAGTAGAACGGGTGTTGTTGCCACCGGTAAACCGCCCGCCAAACTTCGCGACACGGCAAAGGCGATGATCGCGCCCATTATTGCTGCAACAAGACTGCTGATTAGCGCTACAGTGAGGATTTCGGTGACCATAATATTGGCACGCCAGCGATCCCGCGCTCCAATGGCGGACAAGGTGGCAAGATCTGCCCGCCGGGAGTTCATCCAGGCCGCGACGCCATTGGCCACACCCAACCCACCTACCAACAAAGTGGCTACCGCAATGAGTAACAACACTGCGGCAACTTCATTTAGTCGCTCCGATACCCGGTCGTTGCGTTCCTCGACTGTATTCAGCTCTGCGGGACTTTCAGGGAACGCGGTTCGCCATTCATTGATGAAGCTTTCGGTATCACCAAACACACCGTTGCCGGGGTTGATGTCTTCTCCCTCAAGCCGAACCCGGTATTCATATTCCACACGGCTGGTGGGTAAAATCAAACCGGATGCTTCGAGCGTCTCCTCGGAGACCAGCACCGGTGGTCCACTGACGTCGGCGGCAAACGATCTATCCGGTTGACCCTGAACCACCGCACGCACTGTAACGGTGCTATCGCCGATGGTAACCTGGTCTCCGACTTTAAGGTCTAGCTCGAAAGCCAGCGCAGGATCGATAGCTGCTCCCAGATTTCCGGTAGCCTCCGATAGCGTCATGGCTGGCTCGAAACTTACATTGCCATATAAGGGATAGTTCTGATCGACACTTTGTAATTCGATTACGGTAAATTCATCGTCATCGGTTCCCAGCATGGTGCGAAATTCAATCAGACGGGACACGGTGCCACGGGTATCTATCCATTCAAGTGTTTCCGCATTGAGTGGCTCTCGGACTTCTACCTCTACATCACCTCCAAACAGCTGGCGCTCTTCGCTGGCAATGCCATCTCTGACCAGCGCCAGTAAACCGGTGCAAGCTGATATCAACAACACACCGAGAAACAAGCTGGTGGCGAGAAGATGCAATGAGCGAGAACCGCGATGGCCGACCAGATCTCTGACTAGAAAGCGGAACATATTAGTGACACTGCCTCATTCTTGTGCCGGTTTAAGCTGACCCTCATGCAGGCGTACCTGGCGTTGGCAGCGGTTGGCGAGTGCCGGATCGTGGGTAACAAGAATGAGCGTGGCGTCGTTCTCCCGGTTAAGTTCAAATAACAAATCCGCCACGGCATCACCGGTCTGGTTGTCCAGATTCCCGGTGGGTTCGTCGGCTACCATAAGCATCGGCTTGTGAATCAAGGCTCTGGCGAGCGCTACTCGCTGCCGTTCACCACCTGACATCGCGTTCGGATAGTGATCTGTTCGGTGCCCAAGACCGACACGCTCAAGTAGTTCGCCAGCCTGCCCACGTGCGTTGTCAGCTCCCGCAATATCCAATGGCAAGGCGACATTTTCGCGCGCCGTAAGGCTGGAAATAAGATGAAAATTCTGGAAGACAATACCGATACGGTCGCGGCGAAGATCTGCCCTGGCATCAGCTGACAGTGCTTGTAACTCATCGCCATCGAACATCACAGAACCACTGTCCGGGGTTTCCAATCCGGTCAATACCAGAAGCAGTGAGGTTTTACCCGAACCGGACGGGCCTACAATAGCAACACTTTCGCCATCAGAAACGCTGAGTGAGGCACCGGATAGCACTGGTATCGAACGACCGGCGGCGCTGTAAGTGAGGTGAACGTTGTCAAGCGCTATCATGGTATCGTTGGCGGGTTATTTGTTAGCCATTGATTGTTTTTCAGGATCAAAAGCTTTGAGTGTGTGATTCAAGCCACGGGTTATGTGCTGTTCCAGAATCTTTTGCGCTTTTGTTGCATCACGTTTTAGTGCCGCATCAAACATCGATTTATGCTCCTTGACTGCTGCGGCGCCACGGTAGGTTAACACTGACATTTGGTAGCGCAGATATTTGTCATAGAGCACAGCATGCAATGCCATCAAGTTGGAGGAGTTGCAGGCGCTTATCATCGCCTGGTGAAACTCGCAATCGTAGCGTTTCCAGAGTTCCTTTTCGGAATGATCCCCACTCAGCATTTGCTGCTCGGTTACCTGTAACTTGTGATAGGCGGCGACCAGATTCGCTTCCCATTCGGTATCGCCAAGCTCGATGGATTTTTGCAATGCCGTACATTCAAGCATGATACGCAGTTGGGT
>CALFCE010000380.1 GCA_937951215.1 uncultured Granulosicoccaceae bacterium | reverse complement strand
CGTCGCTGCGAGGGTTGAGGCAATAGCCATCGTCGCGATCATCGACCCGCAGTAAGATTCGAAAATATCAGAACCCATACCGGCCACATCACCCACGTTGTCGCCTACGTTGTCAGCGATAACACCCGGGTTGCGAGGATCATCTTCAGGAATACCGGCTTCGATCTTGCCGACCAGATCAGCACCAACGTCAGCAGATTTGGTGAAGATACCGCCACCAACACGTGAGAACAGTGCGACGCTGGATGCGCCCATGCCGAAACCGTGGATGGCGTGTAATGAATCTGCGTCGCCGCCGAAGAAGAAGTAAAGGAGACCCAAACCGAAAAGGCCCAGCGCAGCAACACACAGCCCCATGATGGAGCCACCGAAAAAGGCTACGGTCAGTGCTTCTGCCGCACCTTTTTCATGAGCTGCCACCGTGGTTCTGACGTTGGCTTTGGTGGCGGAGAACATGCCCAGATAACCTGCTGCTGCCGAGCAGAGAGCGCCGACAACAAACGAGAAGGCGGTACCGAAACCCAGTGGGGAGATCAACAACAATACAATCAGCACCCCGGCAAACATCGCCAGCATGCGGTATTCCCGGTGCATAAACACCATGGCTCCGGAGTGGATCGCGTCGCCGATCTCCTTGATGTCGCCATCACCCTCGGGGTAGGCGAGTAGCATGTTATAGATTTTGTAGGCGACAAACAGGCCGCCAACACCCAACAGCAGGGGTATTATACCGCTCCAACTCATATTCTATAGATCCTCTGATTTGTTGAATGGGTCGACAAGTTTGTGTGCTTGCCAATCCGGCAATTGAAAACTGCGAAAGTTTAAACTAATTCAGCGATTCTGTCGCAGCCGAAAGTAAATATTCAGCCGTCCGCCTGTCTAACTGACCCAAGCTCATACAAAGATGACAGATTTCAACTATCTTCAGGAATCCTCTACCGGTTTCTGCTCGCGTCGTTGCCATGCCCGCATTCACAACCCTATTGTCGTGTCTTACCCTGCTATCAGCCCCGGCAGCGCGACTGCGCCGGTGTTTCAGCCTAAATGAGCCTGCGTTAGGGCGGTTGATCGGCTGTTTGGTACTGTCTGCCGCTGGTGGTCTGAATGTCGCACAGGCCGATACCTCAAAGGTTGAGAGTTATCTGCAGCGAGCCGAGGTGCAGAGCTATATTGCGGAAACCGCCTCAAAAACGGATCTTGATCAAGCTTGGCTGGAGGAATTGTTTGGCGCAATTGGCAGGCAGGACCGGGTGATCGAAAGGATTAGCAGCCCGGCAGAGGTAGTGCTGAATTGGGGGCAGTACAGACAGCTTTTCCTGAAACCCAAACGTATAGCCGAGGGTCGGCAATTTTTGAAAGAAAATGCCGAGATTCTGGCAAAGGCTGAACGCGAGTTTGGTGTGCCCCCGGAAATTATTACCGCCATCATTGGTGTTGAAACATTTTACGGGCGGCTGAAGGGTAAGGACCCTGCCCTGGCGAGTTTGGCTACATTGGCCTTTGACTATCCCCCGCGATCAAAATTTTTCCGCAGCGAGCTGACAGAATTTTTGCTCCTGTCAAAGGAAGAGGGGCTGGACCCTCTTGAGATTACCGGTTCATACGCTGCAGCAATGGGAGTGCCGCAATTTATCTCCAGTAGCTATCGTCGCTATGCGATCGATTTTGACGGTGATGGTAAACGAGACCTGTGGCAGAGCACTGAAGATGTGATTGGCAGTGTGGCCAATTATTTTGCCGAGCACGGCTGGCAGCCTCAGGGCCCGGTGGTGGAGCAGGTATTCCCCAAGGACATGGCTTACCGCTCATTATTGCGAAAATCCCTGAAACCTTCGCTGAAGGCGGCACAACTGGCCGAGAAAAATATTCGCCCGCGTACAGTGTCAAAGCGCAAGAAGTCCTTGTTGGAACTCGAAACAGCAAACGGCAAACAGGTCTGGGTCGGGTTCCATAATTTCTATGTCATCACACGCTATAACCACAGCTCGCTCTATGCGATGGCCGTTTATGAACTTAGTCAGGAAATTAACAAAAGTGAGGGTTGAACTGCTGGCAAATGGGGCAGGGCCACTACCTGCTGCAGTGCCTGTTCATGTGCTGAGATGGCTGTGGAGCCGCCATACAAGCCGCTTTGTCAGCTCGGCAATTGCAGGTGTTGGTGCGTTGTGGATAGCTGGATGCACAGCTATCCCGGCTGACCCGGCAGATATCGAAGGTTTCAAGCAGACCAGAGACGATGGCCCCGGCGTCAAGTCCATGGTACAGCGCGGAGTGGCCGAACTGCCGCGCAATCTGCCGAAGTCTCGCATTGGCAACCCGGAAAGTTATGTTGTTTTCGGCAAGCGTTACAAGGTGATGGATAGTGCGCGCGGGTTCAGAGAGAGCGGTATTGCTTCCTGGTATGGAACTAAATTTCATGGCCGAAAAACATCCAGTGGTGAGACTTATAACATGTACAACATCACTGCTGCCCACAAACACCTGCCATTGCCGACCTTTGTCCAGGTAACCAATCTGGAGAATGGCAAGTCGCTGGTAGTCAAGGTAAATGACCGAGGCCCGTTCGTGGGCGACAGAATCATTGACCTGTCCTACGGGGCAGCAGCCAAGCTCGGTGTGCTGGAAAAGGGGACAGCCAGGGTTGATATCGTCGCGATCAGTGAAAATATCGATCCGAGCGACAAGCGAGCTCCGGAATCCATGCCAGAACCTGAGCTAATGGCTGCCAAGCCCACCAATGAACCAGGCAGATTGGCCCGGCTACCCGCGCAAGATGCAGCGATAGCCACTTCCAGCCAGGTGCTGGCTCCCACGCCAGAGAGCAAAGCTCAGTCGGTGGCCGCAACCGGGATTCGAGAAAGCGTGGTCGAAGAGGCCAAAGGAACGGTGATTCAGGTTGGAGCTTATTCGAGCCGTGAAAATGCTGAAATCATGAAACGCCGCGTCGATAGCGCGATGCAGGAGCCAGCAGCGCTGGTTCTGAGTGATCGTGATAAATTGTTGCATCGTGTGCAGGTTGGCCCACTGCCCGAATCTGCACCCATCAAAGAAATTCTTGCACGTCTGCAACTTGCCGGTATTGAGAAAGTCACTATCTTCGAACGTTAGATCGCGTAAAATAGCGACTCGGTTTCGCTTGGATTAACAAGGTCTATGGTTTTAGCACGTAAGCACCCAGCATCTGCTTTTCCCTTCATTGTATTGTGCTTCAGCCTGTTTCTCGCCATCACAGTTGATGTTGCGGTTAATCGGTCTGTCGCAGGTCCGTTGCCAGCGCCTCCCCAGTTGTCCGCAGTCAGTTATCTGTTGCTTGACTACGACAGTGGCCAGATTTTGGCCGAGAAAGAACCCGACAAGCAAATCGAGCCCGCCTCCCTGACCAAAATGATGACCGCTTATGTGGTATCACTTGAGGTCGAACGTGGCAATGTGGCGTTTGATGATGACGTCATTATCAGCGAGAAAGCGCATGCTGCTATCGGCTCTCGGATGTTTCTGGAACAGGGCAAGACGGTAAAGCTGTGGGATTTGTTGAAAGGACTGATTATCCAGTCCGGCAATGACGCCAGTGTGGCTGTCGCAGAGCATATTGCCGGCAGTGAAGAGGCATTCACCCTGCTGATGAACCAGGCCGCTGCTGATATGGGTATGAGCTCAACCAATTATATGAATGCATCGGGCTTGCCGCATCCCGATCACTACACCACAGCAAATGATTTGGCTATTCTGTCGCGCGCGTTGATTCGGGACTATCCTGAGGAGTACATCCTGTATGCGGTAAGACAATTCGAATTCAACAATATCTCTCAGCCCAACCGGAACAAGTTGCTGTGGCGTGATGATTCGGTAGACGGCATAAAGACCGGCCATACCGAGGCTGCCGGTTATTGTCTGGTGGCGTCGGCCAAGCGGGATGAACAGCGACTGATCAGCATCATCCTCGGTACCAAAAGCGAAAAAATCAGAGCTGCAGAAAGTCAGCGTTTATTGAACTATGGCTTCCGCTTTTTCAAAACCGCGAAGATTTATGCGGCTGGTGAAATCGTCAAGGAAGCTCGCATCTGGATGGGCAAGGAACGAGTGGTGCCGCTGGGCGTTAAAGATGATTGGTTCATTACCATGCCACGCGACGAGATGATCGACCTGCACCGGCAAATCGAGTTAAGCGAATACATCAAAGCGCCAGCCCGTATCGGTCAGCAGTTTGGCCGTGCTGTACTGACATCAGGAGACAAGATTGTTGGCGAAGTGCCGTTGCTGGCATTGGAGAAAATCGAGGAAGGCAGCGTTCTTGTGCGCATGAAAGACGGCATCATGCGACATTTTCAATGAGCGAGTCGCTACTCG
>CALFCE010000379.1 GCA_937951215.1 uncultured Granulosicoccaceae bacterium | reverse complement strand
TATTCCATCAGCCGCCGACCGGTTAAATGATTATCCGCACCAGTTTTCCGGGGGCATGCGGCAGCGAGTAATGATTGCGATGGCCCTGGCCTGCGACCCGCAAGTGCTGATCGCAGATGAGCCGACCACGGCACTCGATGTCACGATACAGGCGCAGATTCTGGAGCTGGTACGCGAATTACGTGAGAAGCGCGGCATGGGCATCATATGGATAACCCATGACCTCGGGGTCGTTGCAGGCATTGCCGATCGTGTTCTTGTGATGTACGGAGGTCAGATCGTGGAACATGCCAGCGTAGCCGATATTTTCAGCAATCCCTCTCATCCCTACACACGTGCGCTGTTGCAAACATTGCCGATGGTATCCGGAAACACTGACGGCCCGTTGAAATCCATCGAAGGCCAACCACCCAATCTGATGCAGGAACCGACAAGTTGCCCGTTTGCGCCCAGATGTGAATATGCTTTTGACCGCTGTCATCAGGAAAACCCGCCAATAAGGCCAATCAATTCCGGGCATGACGTCGCTTGCTGGCTTGACGGTCAGCTATGAGCCAAATTCAATCGCCCGAATCCGATATGCAAAACTCCTCCGCCACCAACCTGATTTCAGTCTCCAATTTAAGCCAGCATTTTCCGATCTACCGCGGTGTGCTGCGTCGCAAGGTGGGTGTGGTGAAAGCCGTCGATAATGTGTCTTTGACTGCAGCGGCAGGTGAAACCATCGGCCTGGTTGGCGAAAGTGGCTGTGGAAAATCGACACTGGGCAGATCCATTATCCGGCTTTACGACCCAACCAGCGGCACAGTGAAGCTGGATGGTACTGATATTACGCATCTTGAAGGTAATGAGTTACGCAAAATCAGGCCTCAGATGCAGATGATTTTTCAGGATCCTCAAGCCTGCCTGAATCCGCGTATGACGGTTGGTTCAATTATTTCCGAGCCCCTCGATGAACAGGGGGATGAACAAGGGGATGAACAGGGAGATGAGCAAGGCAGCGAACCGGGACACAGGCAAAAAGCCAAAAGGTACAACAAGAAAAGCCAGAAACGCGCGCGTGTGGAAGAACTGCTGGATGCGGTGGGTCTGAACTCTGCCTATGCCAACCGTTATCCCCATGAGTTCTCGGGAGGGCAGCGTCAACGAATTGGAATCGCACGCGCACTGGCCTTGCAGCCTAAATTGATTGTCTGTGATGAACCGATTGCGGCACTTGATGTGTCCATTCAGGCCCAGGTGGTCAACTTGCTGCAAGAGCTGCAACAGCAACATGGCTTCACTTACCTGTTTATCAGTCACGATTTATCAATGGTCAGGCATATTGCCGATACCATCGCAGTCATGTATCTCGGAAAAATAGTGGAGTTGGCAACACGCAATCAACTGTACGAACAACCGCGACACCCCTATACACAGGCATTGCTGTCGGCCCTGCCAGTGCCCGACCCTGCAGTAGAGGCCACCAGAGAACGTATACTGTTAACCGGCGACGTACCCAGCCCGTTGAATCCGCCCTCAGGCTGCAATTTTTGCACACGTTGCCCGCAGGCGACGGATATTTGCCATCAAGTAGAGCCAGAATGGAAAACACTTGACGACGGTCGCCATATCGCCTGTCATCAGGTTGAGTAGTCATTGCGGGCATTCGACAGAAACAACGAGAAGCAATGTAAGGAAGATTGACAATTTCGAGATTAATTTTGAGGTGACACACGCTGTGTGGAACCTCAACTCTAGAGCAACACAAGACCCAAACCACAGAGGAGTTATCAATGAGTAAAAAAATAATCCTGGCTGCACTGCTTGCCGGGTGCATGGCATCCGGCACCTCACAAGCTGAGCGCGGTTCCGATGGCCAACTGAATATAATCTATTGGCAAGCGGCATCGATTCTGAATCCTTACCTGTCAGGCGGCACCAAAGATATCGAAAGTGCCTCGATGGTCATAGAACCACTGGCTCGCTATAACGAAAATGGTGAGATGGTGCCCTATCTGGTGGAGTCCATCCCGACTGTCAAGAACGGTGGTGTATCAGAAGATCTGAAATCAATCACATGGTCGTTGAAAAAAGATATCAAGTGGTCAGATGGCAGTGATTTTACGGCCGATGATGTTGTCTTCACCGCAGCGTATTGCATGGACGAGACCGGCGGTTGTCAACAATTGGCAAAATTCTCTGATGTTGAATCCGTTGAAGCCGTCGATAGCCACACCGTCAAGGTTACCTTTGGCGTTGCCAAGCCGTTTCCGTACGGCCCTTTCGTCGGTGGTGAAGTTCCCATCATTCAAAAAGCACAGTTTGCAGACTGCATGGGCGCAAAAGCCCCGGAATGCACCGAGGCAAATTTTGGCCCGATAGGCACCGGCCCGTTCAAGGTAACCGAATTCAAAGCCAACGATGTCATCACACTTGAAGCCAATGATCTGTATCGTGACCCGTCCAAGCCGGCGTTTGCCAACGTTGTCTTCAAAGGGGGCGGTGATTCTGCATCAGCTGCTCGATCCGTGCTTGAAACAGGTGAATTTGATTATGCCTGGAACATGCAGATCGAACCTGAAATCCTGGCTCAAATGACCAAAGCCGGCAAAGGTGAAGTCATATCTGCTTTTGGTACCTCTGTAGAGCGGATGATGATCAACAAAACCAACCCGGATCCAGCCCTGGGTGACAAACGAGCAACTGCGGAAGGCGGCCCTCACCCGTTTCTGACCGATCAAAATGTCGTTCGCGCACTGTCTCTTGCGATTGATCGTCAGATCCTCGTTGATGCAGGCTACGGCTCGGCAGGTCAGATTTCGTGCAACGTCCTGCCCGCTCCTGCCTATCAGGCTTCAACCAACAACGATGCCTGCAAAACTCAGGATGTAGATGCGGCCAACAAGCTACTCGACGATGCCGGATGGAAAAAAGGTTCTGATGGTGTGCGTGAAAAAGACGGCGTCCGCTTGTCGGTGCTGTACCAGACATCAACCAACTCCGTACGTCAGGCGACCCAAGCGCTGGTAAAGCAAATGTGGCAAGCCATCGGTGTAGAGACAGAGCTTCGTAATATCGATGCAGCTGTATTTTTTGGTGGTGATCAGTCCAGCCCCGATACTTTCCAGAAGTTCTTTGCTGATATCGAGATGTACACCAACAACTTTAACGGTACTGATCCGGAACAGTACATGAACAACTGGGGTTGTTCACGAGTGCCCTCGCCTGCCAACAACTGGCTGGGTGAAAATATGCCGCGCTACTGCAATCCGGCTTACGATGAACTACTGACCAAACTTGCCGGTACCTCCGGTGTAGAGGAACGTGGAAAGATTGCCATCGAGTTAAACGATATGTTGATGCAGGAAGGTGCGATGATACCGCTGGTACATCGTGGCCGGGTTTCTGCCAAGTCCAACGCTTTGGCAGGGGTCATCATGAACGCTTGGGATTCCGAGCTATGGAACATCGCCGACTGGAGTCGCGCGAAGTAAGTGAAGCGGATATCAGTCAGCCTTGTCAAAGGCTGGCTGATTCCTTCCTTAGACACCTGACCTGCGCGTCCAGCCATGTTCAACTACACCATCAGGCGATTGCTGTTTGCGGTGCCCACTTTGTTGG
>CALFCE010000378.1 GCA_937951215.1 uncultured Granulosicoccaceae bacterium | reverse complement strand
GTTTGTTTATCTATTGCGAAAATTCGCAGCCTACTGCTTTACTAGCCCAATAGGATCCGTTTGGGGCGGCCGGCATTTGGCTGCCCTTGTCAGGCTGCGGGAAGCCTTCTCAAAATCAGAGTATGTGTGCCTGAACAAGGCGCGTTTCTTCCAGGTCGTCCCCAAAAACCATCCCTTACCCACTGTTGGGGCTTCGGTATTATCACATCGACAGGTTGAGAGCTTGTTCCCACAGAGGAATGTTCTCTATTCCCTCAGCAGATTTAACCCACATCTCCCGGCATGGCTACCACATTGAAACCGCCATCAACATAAATCACCTGGCCGGTTATACCTGAAGACATCCCGGATGCCAGAAAAGCGGCCGTGTTGCCAACTTGTTCGATAGTCACGTTGTCCCGCAGTGGAGCAACAGAGGCAACGTGTCCCAGCAATTTTTTGAAATTTCCAATACCCGAGGCTGCCAGTGTTCTGATCGGGCCGGCAGAGATCGCATTGACCCGTACACCTTCCGGGCCGAGGGAGTTGGCCATAAAGCGGGTATTCGCTTCCAGGCTGGCTTTTGCCAAACCCATAACATTGTAGTTTGGCATGGCGCGTTCTGCCCCGAGATAGGTCAGGGTAATCAGCGACGCCCCTTTGTTCAGCTGGGATCTTGCAGCTTTGGCCAGCGCCGCGAAGCTGTAGGAGCTGATATCGTGTGCTGTTTGAAAACCTTCCCGGGTAACGGCCTCCAGATAATCACCATCGAGTTGATCCGCCGATGCGAAGGCTACAGCGTGCACAATGCAGTCGATGCCATCCCACTTATCTGCCAGTGCCGAGAACACCGCATCGATTTCCTCGTCGCTACTCACATCACAGGGTAGTACGATATCCGAGTTGCAGGCTTCCGCAAAACCTTCAACACGTTCCTTGAGTCGGTCGTTCTGGTAGGTAAAGGCAAGCTCTGCGCCTTCACGATGCATAGCCTCTGCAATGCCCCAGGCAATAGAGCGTTTGCTCGCGACGCCGACAATGAGTGCTCGCTTGCCATCAAGAATTCCCATGCTGTTCTCCGCTTTTCGGTTTTGTTTACAGGTGATATCGGTTAGCTGTCAGAGACTAACAGTCGTTGCAGTATATTCTCATACACCAGAGACAGTTGCTGCAGTTCGCTGCAGGACACACGTTCATCAATCTGATGAATGGTGGCATTGCGAGGCCCAAGCTCGATAACCTGGGCGCCGGTGGGAGCAATAAATCGTCCATCGGAGGTTCCGCCACCGGTGTCAAGGCTTGCTGGTGTTTGGCAAATCTCTTTGATGGCAGCAATTGCTGCGGCTGTCAGCTCTGCAGGTTCTGTTATGAAAGGCAGCCCGGAGAGGTTCCAGTCTATCTGGAAATCCAGATCATGGTGCGCAAGGTGTGCCTCTGTTTTTTGCTGTATTTGAGTAGCGTTGATTTCTGACGAGTAGCGTAAATTGAACATGACCTCGAGCGTTGCCGGTATAACGTTGGTGGCTCCGGTGCCCGCGTTGATATTGGATATCTGGAATGTTGTGGCCGGGAAATAGTCGTTGCCCCGATCCCATTCAGTTGTCGTGAGTTCCTGTAATACCTGCAACGAGCGATGTATCGGGTTTTCAGCAAGATGCGGATAGGCGACGTGACCTTGTTTTCCATTTATCGTCAACTTGCCACCCAGTGAGCCGCGGCGACCATTACGAATGATGTCGCCGAGCGTAAATGTGCTACTCGGTTCACCGAGGATGCACCAATCTATTTGTTCGCCCCGTTGCTGCAGGGTCTCTATCACTTTGACCGTGCCATCGACAGCCGGGCCTTCCTCGTCGCTGGTAATAAGAAAAGCAATTGAGCCGGCGTGGTCAGGGTGAGCTTCGCAAAAGCGCAGGGCAGCTGTCATCATTGCGGCAACGCCACCCTTCATGTCTGCAGCCCCGCGCCCATAGAGTGTGTCACCATCGCGGTGTGCCGCAAATGGTGGGTGGGTCCATTGTTGCTCGTCTCCGGTGGGTACCACGTCGGTGTGACCTGCAAATACCAATAGCGGAGCGGCGGTGCCGCGTCTTGCCCACAGATTGTCGACGTCGCCAAAGCGCATATTCTCGATAGTGAACCCGGCCGATGCAAGGAGTTGGGCCAACAGTTCCTGACAGCCTTCATCGCTTGGTGTGACTGATGGCCGCATGATCAACTGCCGGCAGAGTTCGATGGTATCGTGTGCCAAAGCCGCTGCGGACTCATTCATTTCGAATTTCCATCCTGATGGTTGTTATTGGTTGATAGTGTATTAACCAGATCGATTCTGAACTCGGTGCGTGCCTGATCATCCTGTAGTTGCCTTCCTTGCAGGTCGGTGACGTAAAACATATCTTCTATCCGTTCACCCAACGTGGAAATTTTGGCTGCCCGCACGAGGATCCCGTGCCGCATGAAAATCTGGCCAATCAAAGACAGAACACCTGGCTGATCTGCCGCATCGATATAAACTGATGTGACGTCAGTAGAAGTCGCGTTGTCGAATTCTATTCTGGGGGTAATATCAAAATGCTTGAGCTTGCGGGGAGCCCGCATAGACATTGGTTCAGGCAAGACTTCCGGCGAACACAGCACATCGGTCAATTCATTGCGGATTTGGTCAAGCCGCGTTGCCTCGCGGATAATCCGGTCGTTATCATCCAGCACGTGAAACGTGTCGAGCGCAAAACCCGTTGTACTGGTGGAGATGTTGGCAGAGAGAATATTGAGGTTTTGACGGTCAAGTGCGGCCGTGGTCAGAGCAAAGATATTGGCATGATCACGAAGGTAGATCAAAAGCTCGGTCGACCCGCGTCGCCGCGCTGTGCGCAAAGTGACCAGTGGTGTCTCAGGATCGGTATGCTGCAGGATTGAGCTGGCATGTCTGGCGATTTCCACTTCGGTGTGTTGCAGAAAGTAGTGTTCGTCAAATTGTGACCATAGCTCGAGTGCTGAATCGATATCAATGTTGTCTGCCTGAAGTATTTCCTGAGCCTCTTTTTTCTTTTGTTGTAATACGTCTTCCTTGTCCAGAGGATTATCGAGCCCTTGTCTTAACACGCGGTAAGTACTTTCGTACAAATCCTGTAGCAGATTCTGTTTGAAGGAATTCCAGAGTTCCGGGTTGGTTGCACGAATATCGGCGATCGTCAGTAAGTACAGATGATCCAGATGCTTTGTCGAGCTGACTTCGCTCGCGAACTCATGAATGACTTCCGGATCGGATATGTCTTTGCGCTGCGCAGTTGTCGACATAATCAAATGTTTCTGCACCACCCAGGACACCAGCCCCGCATCTGCAGGCCCCAGACCATGTAACTCGCAAAAAACCTTTGCATCTACGGCACCCAATTCCGAATGATCACCACCACGTCCCTTGGCTATATCGTGAAACAAACCAGCCAAATAGAGTAACTCATGATCTTTTACGCGACTCATCACGTCTGTGCAGTGGGGTAGTTCGTCGCCGAATTCGGGTAGCGCAAAACGCCTGAGATTACGAATGACGCGGATTGTGTGCTCGTCAACGGTGTAGATATGGAAGAGATCGTACTGCATACGACCCACGATCAAATCAAAAGCCGGTAAGTAGGCTGCCAGCACGCCGTATCGATTCATTAACCGGATTTTCCGTGTGAGCTTTTGCGGGCTGCGAAAGATCTGCAGAAAAAGGTTTCGCACGATCATGTCTTCGCGGAAGGCCTTGTCAATCAAATCCAGATGCTCTCTGATCAAGCGCACGGTATTGGCACGGAACCGGTCGGCAGAGGGAGTCTCGCCAAACAACAAAAATACTTCCAGCAGGGCAGGTGGGTAGTTAACAAATACCTGGTCGTGTTGTACCTCGAGAAAACCGTTTCTGACCTGGAATCGCGAATTGACAGGTACCGCTTCCGTGGCAGCGGTGACGCCGGAAATCAGACCACCGATACCTTGTAAAATGATATCGTTGAGTCGTTGTAGATTCATCGCATTGCGATAGAACAATTGCATCAACTGTTCTATTGATCGATTGTTGGTGTCGTCCGTGAATCCCCATTCATGGGCAATCTCTCGTTGGTAGTCAAACAGCAAGCGATCTTCATGGCGTCCGGCAATCCTGTGCAGCAGATAGCGGATCCGCCAGAGAATATTCAGGCCATTGATCAACGTGTCGTATTCGGTGGGTGTCAGTAATTCCTGTTCAACCAGATCTTCAAAACTCCTGGCACCGAAGTGACGCTGGCAGATCCAGAACAGCGTCTGGATATCGCGAAGTCCACCATTACTTTCTTTCAGGTTGGGCTCGAGCCGGTAAGCATTGCTATGGTATTTTTTACGGCGCAGTCGCTGTTCTTCCAGCTTGCCTTCAAAGAATTCCTCCGAAGGCCACATCTGATCTGCTGCAGTTTCAGCTTTCATCTGTTCAAACAATGCTGCAGACCCAAACAGATGGCGAGCTTCCATCAGGTTGGTGATTACCGTCAGATCGGAGACTGCTTCCTCACGGCATTGCGCAACGCTGCGGACACTATGCCCGATCTCCAATCCAAGATCCCAGAGAAAAGTGATAAAGCTCTCGAGTCGCTCGTTAAGGCCGTCATCGGGTATATCGGCTACCAGAATCGAGATATCAATATCAGAATAGGGATGTAGCTCTGCGCGGCCATAGCCACCCACTGCAATCAGGCTGACGTTTTGCTGATCGGGCGGCGTGAATTTGGCATTCCAGATCTCCTCCAACACTGCGTCGGTGAGTGAACTTTGCATAAGCACCAGCGCAGCTGCACTGATATCGTTGTTGTATGCCTGATAGATGCGTTCATTGCCAACGGCAAGAGCTTCCTTGCAACTCATCAACGAACATCCAGCCTCCTTTATGGCTGCTTGCAGCTCGGGCAGTTTGAGCATGTTGGGAGTTGCTGCGGCCTCGGTCAGGTCACTTGATGACGGACGCTGCTGCTCGGTCTCTTGTGTCAAAGAGATCGGCCGTCTGGCAGCGTGAGCAGCTCAAACCCCTGTTCAGTGACCAGAATGGTGTGTTCCCACTGCGCTGACAGACTGCGGTCTTTTGTGATAACTGTCCAATCGTCGCCCAAAAGCTTTGTATGCCTCTTGCCCTGATTGATCATGGGTTCGATGGTGAACGTCATGCCTGCCTCCAGGGCCGGCCCGGTCGCAGGTGAGCCATAATGCAGGATTTGAGGTTCTTCGTGAAAACTTGAACCGATGCCGTGACCGCAGTATTCACGAACCACAGAATAATGGGCATTTTCGGCGTGGACCTGAATGGCGTGGCCGATATCGCCGAGTGTCACTCCCGGTTTGACGATCTCAATTCCTTTGACCATGCATTCATAGGTGACCTCACATAGCCTTCTGGCGCTGGCAGATGGCTCACCAACGTAATACATCCGGCTACTGTCACCAAAGTAACCGTCTTTTTGAACGGTGACGTCGATATTCAGAATATCCCCTTTTTTCAATCGCTTGGAGCTGGGAATACCATGGCAGATCTGGTGATTCAATGATGTGCAGATGGATTTTGGAAACCCCCGGTAGTTCAGCGGTGCTGGAATGGCCTGTTGCTCGTTAACGATATGGTTGTGACAGATCGTATTCAGTTCGTCGGTGGTGACGCCGGGCTTGACGTGTTCTTCGATGAGGTCCAATACCTCAGCGGCCATTTGGCCAGCGACACGCATTTTTTCGATTTCTGCAGGTGTTTTTAAGGTAATTGCCATAGCAGGGCGTTGTTTTTACAAGATTTAGTCAAAGGAACCGCATCGGCATGCGGATTGCGCGATTTTACACTACAAACTGTTATGAACTGCAGGTTAAGAATTTAACTCTACGTGTGGTATTATAACGGGTTAGCTGGCCTGCAAGTTATGCTGCCGGCTAAAATTCACGCGCATACCATTTTTGACCGATAGCTGGCATCCCCTCGCGGACGCACGGTATGGGGCAATTTGAGAAATGGCTGGGTGCTTCACACACGTTTAACCGTGGAGTCAGCCGTTTCAGGTAGGCGTATTGCCAACCCAATATTTTGCAGGATTAACAACATGTCTAAAGTCTCCATGCGTCAAATGCTGGAAGCTGGTGTCCATTTCGGCCATCAAACCCGTTATTGGTCTCCCAAGATGGCTCCCTACATCTATGGCGAGCGTAACAATATCCATATCTTCAACCTCGAGTCCAGCCTCCCCGCGCTGGAAGATGCCACCAACTTTCTCGGTAAAATTGCTTCCAAAAACGGCAAAGTCCTGTTTGTTGGAACCAAACGTGCGGCCCGCGATGCGATAACGGATGCTGCCAAAGCCTGCAATATGCCGTACGTGAACCGTCGCTGGTCAGGTGGCATGATGACCAATTTCAAGACCGTCAAGGTCTCAGTGAAGCGCCTGCTGGAGCTCGAAGCCATGCAAGCTGATGGCAGTATGGATCGCTTGAGCAAGAAAGAGGCACTTGGGCTGCAGCGCGAAATGGAAAAACTCGAGCGTGGCATGGGTGGTATCAAGCACATGGAAAGATTGCCTGATGCACTGTTCATCATTGATGTCGGTCATGAGCGTATCGCCGTCTCTGAAGCTGTGAAGCTTGGCATTCCTGTGGTTGCCGTAGTGGACAGCAACAACACGCCTGATGGCGTTGACTATGTGGTCCCGGGCAATGATGATGCGATTCGCGCAATCCAGCTCTATGCCAATGCGGTTGCTGCAGCAGTTGATGAGGGCAAGAAATCAGCCCCGAAAGGTGGTGCTACCGGTGAGGAGATGGGAGCCGTGTCTGCTGCACCTGTGACGCAGCATATCGCTGAGGCGGAACCAGAGTCTGCCGAAGAGAAACCATCTGCCGATGTTGCAGCCCAGGTGAACGCTGAAGCCGCAGCGACGGCTGATGCCACTGCTGAAGCTGAAGCCGCTGCAGCTGTTACTCCTGAGAGCAAGCCGGAAGTGCCTGCTACTGATGCTGCAGCTGACGCTCCTGCAGATGGGGCATCTGAATAAGTCGAAAGCCGAGCGCTTTTGAACACCAGGTTTTACTGCAAACCCCTTGGGGTGTCTTGTCTGGATGACCCGCGTCGCAAAGACACGGGCCGTCTCGACCGAAGCCGTTGCGATACGAGCTTGGGCACTCAGCCCGAGCAGCATTCGTTGGTTGGATTCACTGACCGGTTTGCAACACACACAAAATTTAGAGGACGTTGAGTGATGGAAATCACCGCATCAATGGTAAAAGAACTCCGCCAGCGCACCGGTGCTGGAATGATGGAGTGTAAAAAAGCACTAACAGAGGCTGGTGGGGAAATGGAAACCGCAATCGAGCAAATGCGGATTTCAGGTCTTGCCAAGGCCGATAAAAAGTCAGACAACACCGCTGCTGAAGGGGTTGTCGTGATCAAGTTGTCTGATGACAGCAAGAGTCTGGCGATCATCGAGATCAACAGTCAAACCGACTTCGCTTCAAAATCAGCGGATTTCAACGATTTCGCCGAAAGTCTGAGCGAGGTCATCCTGTCAGGTCAGCCGGCTGATGACGCGGCACTGGCTTCGATGAAAATGCCGTCAGGTGATTCGGTAGAAGACTCGAGAAAAGCACTGGTTGCCAAAATTGGTGAGAATATTCAGGTACGCCGTTTTGAATCTCGCGATGTCAAGGGGTCGGCTGTTGGTCAGTATTCGCACGGTGGCCGCATCGGCGTTATCTGTGAGCTGGAAGGCGGAGATGCTGACCTGGCGAAAGACATTGCGATGCACGTAGCTGCCAGCAAGCCTGTTTGCGTATCAGAAGCTGAAGTTCCGGCAGAATTGCTGGAAGCGGAAAAGAAGATATTGATTGCGGAAGCGGCTGACAGCGGCAAGCCGGAAGAGATCATCGAGAAAATGGTTCAAGGCAGAATTCGTAAATACCTGGCTGAAGTGACTCTGTTGGGCCAGCCGTTTGTTAAGGATCCGGATCAAACTGTTGAGAAACTGCTCAAGGCAGCTGGTGCCAGCTGTTTGGGTTTTACTCGATATGAAGTAGGGGAAGGCATAGAAAAGAAGGAGGAGAATTTTGCCGAAGAGGTCATGGCGCAAGTCAAGGAAATGGAAAAACCCCCTGAGTAACAGCACTACCTCAGAGCCGGGAATTCCCGGCTTTGTTTTGACTGGAGCACTGAATGACTACTCCCAAACCCGCGTTCAAGAGAGTCTTGTTAAAGCTGAGTGGCGAGGCTTTGATGGGGGAACTGGATTACGGTATCGATCCAGCCTACATACGCCGGATTGCCACTGAAGTAAAAACTATCGCAGACCTCGGAGTAGAGGTGGCCCTGGTCATTGGCGGGGGCAACATCTTTCGTGGCGCGGGTCTGGCACAAGCAGGTGTTGACCGGGTGACTGGCGATCACATGGGGATGCTGGCCACCGTCATTAATTGCCTTTCGTTTCAGGATGCACTCGAAAAGCAGGGTTGTTACTGTCGGGTTATGTCTGCCCTGACGATTAATGCCGTCTGTGAAGATTATATTCGCCGCCGCGCTGTCCGACATTTGGACAAGGGACGAATCGTTTTGTTTGCTGCCGGAACCGGCAACCCTTTCTTTACCACTGACTCTGCTGCCAGTTTGCGTGCTGTTGAAATCAATGCTGATGTTATGATCAAGGCAACCAAAGTGGACGGTATTTATAACAAAGACCCGGCCAAACACAGCGATGCGGTAAGGTACGAGACGCTGGGTTTTGACGAGGTTGTCCGCAAAAAGCTGGCCGTGATGGATACAACTGCAATAGTCATGTGCCGTGACAATGATTTACCAGTGAAAGTATTCAATATGAACGCTGAAGGTGATCTGGTCAGATTGATTAATGGAGAAAACATCGGAACGACAGTCGAATAACCCGCGGCACTACGTGCTTGTCTGGAAGGGTGGCTTTGGTCGCCAGACTGTAACTGATTGAGGAAAAAGTATGATTGACGATATTTTGAAAGATGCTGCCGCACGAATGAAGAAAAGCGTGGAAGGTCTTGAGGGCGAATTCTCTCGCATGCGGACCGGACGCGCGCACCCGAGCCTGCTTGATCACCTTAAAGTTGATTATTATGGCTCTGAAACACCGTTGGGTCAGGTGGCCAATATCAATACTGAAGATGCCCGCACTCTGACGGTGACTCCCTGGGAACCAGCAATGGTCGCTGAGGTCGAGAAGGCTATCATCAATTCTGATTTGGGACTTAACCCGAACACGGCGGGTACCGTCATCCGGGTCCCTGTACCTCCAATGACTGAGGAGCGTCGCCGGGATATGGTTAAACTTGTCAAAGGCGAAGCTGAAAATACCCGTGTTGCAGTACGAAATGTTCGCAGGGATGCCAACAGTGATTTGAAAACCCTGGAGAAGGAAAAAGAAATTTCCAAAGACGAACAGCGTAAGGCGGAGGAAGCTGTGCAGAAAATCACAGACGCCGCAATAGAAGAGATTGAAGGCGTGTTACAAAAGAAAGAAGCCGAGTTAATGGAAGTCTAGCGTGTTCCATTCTGTCGCTGCTCAAACCGTTCATTGATTCCACCGTTTTATTATGGTCGCGGCAACCGACAACACAGCTGAAGAATCAACGGCAAACCAACCCCGACATATTGCCATCATCATGGATGGCAACGGTCGCTGGGCCAAACAACGAGGGCTACCTCGAACGGCCGGCCATCAGGCAGGTTTCAAGGTTGCACGAAATATTGTTGAAGCTGTCGGCAAACGTCAAATAGAAGCGTTAACGCTGTTTGCCTTCAGCAGTGAAAACTGGAAGCGTCCCCCAACCGAAGTCCGCTTGCTGCTCGACCTTTTTATGAGTGCACTGGAAAGTGAGGTGGACAAGTTGATGGCCAACAATGTTCACATGCGCTTTATTGGTGAACGTTCCGCATTTCCAGAGAAACTTCAAAAAATGATGAACCGGTCCGAGCAGCGCACTGCCGGGAATACCGGCCTCAAGCTTGCGATTGCGGTCAACTACGGAGGACGTTGGGATATTGTTAACGCAGCAAAACAAATCGCCACCGCTGTGAAATCCGGTGATATGGAACTCGACGATATCACCATCGAATCATTCCATCAGCATGTTTCACTGGCCGATTGCGGTGAACCCGATATGTTAATCCGTACCGGTGGCGACAAACGTGTCAGCAATTATCTTCTGTGGCAGCTCGCCTATAGCGAACTCTTTTTCAGTGATGTGCTCTGGCCTGACTTTGATGAAGCTGCGCTGGATGAGTCGATTGTGCAATTTTCTGGTCGCCAAAGACGTTTTGGCAAAACCGGAGAACAACTCGAAGGTGCCAAGCGTGCTTAAGCAACGCGTCATTACAGCAATCGTCCTGCTTGCTGTCTTTTATTTATTTGTTTTCGTTCTGCCACAACAACTGTTCGCGGTGTTCGTCGCTCTGGTCGCAGGCCTGGGTGCCTGGGAGTGGGCACGCCTGAGTTCTTTGACTGATCCCGGCAAGCGAATGCAATACGGTGCTGCTGTCGGCGTGTTTACATTACTGCTTCTGTTTTTACCGTTTGGCCGGCAGCTTGAAAGCGTTTCCAGCTTCATGGCTTTGCTGTTCTGGATGGCTTCGTTATGGTTGTTGTTTCGAAACCCGGTAAGAACGGCAGTCTCGTCACCAGCCCTTGATAAGCGATTGTTGCTTGGTGGTGTGCTTGTTCTCTCCAGTACGGCTATAGCACTCAGAGGTCTTCATAGTGGCGTTGAAGGGGCATCTCCCTGGTTGCTTTTATATGCCTTGGCGATTGTTTGGGTGATGGACATTGGTGCCTACTTCAGCGGTCGTCGATTCGGCAAGGTAAAGCTCGCGCCGTTGATAAGCCCCGGTAAAACACGAGAGGGTGTTTATGGCGGTTTGGTCTGTGCTGTCTTGTTGATGGTGTTTGCATTTATCGTATCTGATGTATTGCGCGAGCAGCCAGTCAAGTTACTGCTGGCCACCTTGCTGGCATCTGTGATGTCAGTGGCGGGGGATCTTTACGAAAGCCGGTTAAAACGTGCCGTCGGTGTTAAAGACAGTAGTCAACTGTTACCAGGGCATGGTGGTGTACTTGATCGCATTGATGGTGTTGTGGCAGCGATGCCATTGTTCCTGTTTGTCTGGGTATGGTTTTAAGTGAGTTTCGGTCAAAAGTCAGGTTGTAGGTTGGAGCTGTCAGTGCCATCTTCAGGCAGTGCATGACTCAGTCCTCGACACAGAAGCTTGCGATTATGGGGTCGACCGGCTCCATCGGATGCAGCACGCTTGAGGTGGTTGCGTTGCATCCGCAACGCTTTCAGGTACATGCACTGATTGGAGGTCAGAACTGGGAGTTAATGCTATCTCAGGTGCTGCGCTTCGAGCCAGCCGTTGCCATACTGGCTGACCACGACAGTGCAGAACATTTACAGCGCGCTCTGCAGTCTCATTCTCTCCCAACTGAAGTGCTCTCCGGGTCGGAGGCAATCACTGCAATGGCCCAGGATAACGCTGTGGATGTGGTTGTCGCCGGCATCGTGGG
>CALFCE010000377.1 GCA_937951215.1 uncultured Granulosicoccaceae bacterium | reverse complement strand
CGTGACACTGCAGCCAGAGGCCCGGAGGCGGGTATTTGCGCAACGCTGGAGCCGAGGATAAAACGTCTGTCTTTGGTTAACACCAGGCCGACCACCGTTGGCTTGCATTTGCTGTGCTCAAAGGTGTGTAGCTCATCATACTGAAGGTTCTCGAACTGACCTTGCGTTGCGAGGACAAGATCCAGATTCTTTGCATGACGCTCTCGGGCTTCCTTTGCCAAAAAGCGAAACCGCCTGACCAGTGTGGTTCTCGACACACCGAGGAAACTCGCCAGATCACGCTGCGCCATACCACCAAGAGTCATTAATTCCTGTATCAGAGCATTGATACGCCGGCACTTCTGCCGATAGCGTGGTGAGTGGGTGGAGGCCGAGAATCGATGGCCGCAATCACGGCAACGAAAACGTTGAATATGGCGCGAATCACACTGGCGAAAGAAGCGCCCGTCGCGCACGATAGAGTGGCTACCGTCGCGGCAGCCGGGGCATTGAGGTTTCACGTCCTTGTAAACCTTTGATGTTGTGTAGAGCTTTTAGTTTACCCTATTTTTCCATCACCAGTGAAGTAAGCCAGTTTGCAGCTAGTGCAATGTCCGTTGCGTCTCCGGTTGATCCGGGGTCGAATCAGAGAGGGTATCGCCCTCGCTGCCAGCAGCCGATGAACTGTCGACATCTTCAGCCACCTGTTTGTTATCCTTATGTTCCTGCTGTACCAGAACCCAGGGAGCGGTAACGACGGCCCAAAAAGCAGGTTGGGTCCGATTCCAGAGCCGGGCATCATCGTCCGTTGCCCTCGCAACCAAACCCTCAGCCACCCACTTTTCAAAGACAGCGCTGTTGTCTTCACATACCACTTTAGCAACCTCCACCAGATCCAGCGAAGAGTCAACACGGACAACAACACCTCGTGCAAAATACCGGATCAGTTCATCCCAACTCAAAAGACCGGTTTCGGCATTCAGTTCCTGAACCGTCGTGGCTGGTGACTCGCCCCCCGAATCACTGTGCTGTCCCGAATTCGCAGTATCAGCGGGATCGTCGCTATCTGAACTCATGAGATACTCCTGTTTGAAGTGTTGTAGTGCGCCACTCTATAGCACTTGACACGTACACTGCTGTACTGCAGCCCGAGTACACGCAGAGAGCAGATTTATTTGCGTCTGGCTTATGCCCTGCCAACCTTGCAGGCCTCCAGTATGTAACAAGGCAACAGACGCGCCTTTTTCGTAACACCCCGCCTCTATTCGCTTCAGCACTCCATGAGCCGCCTTGACGCCATAGACCGGATCGAGCAGTACACCGCCTGATTCATTCACCCTATCCACCGTGTGACACATAGCCGGATCCAGTTTGGCGTATCCCGGCTTGACAGCATCAAGCAAGGTAACAGGCTCGTCGGATCCCAATTCCCTCATCCAACTCTGCATCTGTCTCGCACGGTGAGAGTCATTAACCACAGCATAACCTTCGAGTTTAATATTCAAAGGCAAGGCGCTGGCAATACCTGTAGCGGTGGCACCGGTCCCAACTGCCACAGCCAAGTGAGATATTCCATGCTCCTCAGCTCCCTTAAAGTCAAAGAACTGCTGACAAGCCTTGACTGCCGACATATTACTGCCTCCTTCGGGCAGGATCAGAAAATCCGGAAATCGACCTTGCAATTGCGACAACCACTCAGGATTATGGCGCTGCCGATAGTCAGCATAGGAAACCGGGATCAGCTGCATGCCATTCTGTTCAGCCTGCAACAGCATGCGAGTCAAACCCTGTTGCTCAAGCCCTCGGATGAAACCACAGCTTGCAAGGTTGAATGCCGGAGCGGATCTGGCGAGGCTATGGATCAGGTTTGACCAACGGCCGCCAAAGGCCGCGACTCCGCGGAACCCCTGTGCCCTGGCCTGCCTGAGATTATCGATCAACTTGTAGTGTTTATTGCCGGGTGCCAGCTTGTTTAAATCATCCTCGACTTCCCTGACAACCCAAAGTGACACATCAGCGGCACGTGTCTCACGATGACAAACGCGATGCCAGGACCAAATTGGACGCCGATCTATCCCGGCCTGTTGCCACGCATCATTTGCTACAAATTCCCTCAACTACCCTTCATTCCAGCGATAAATTCGTTCGAGCGATCAATCGACTGATTCATCTGGTTGATGAGTATATTGATATCGCCTTGCAGATCACGAAAGGTTGCCTGCAAGGATCCGACTGCCTGTGCATTAAGATTATGTTTCAGGAAAAGGACGTTGTCTTTGAAAGTCGCGAGCACAGGCTGCATACTTTTCTCGGCATCACGCATACTCCCCAGCATATCTTTATATCGAACGCGGGTGTCTCGCAGTTTTGCCTCACTGCTTCTGCGCAGATTCTGATCGGTGTATTGTTTAATTTCTTCGCCCCATTCCCGAAACAGATCGTTGGCAACTTCTTCCACTTCATCGATGTTTTCGGACACTTCTTCAGCCGCATCGACGCTGTCCTCGTACTCGTCACTGAGACGGTCATAGGCTTTTTTCAGCCCGGTTTCCTCGATGGTGACAACCGAACCAAACTTCTCCAACGCATCCTTGAATTGTTCCTGCGCTTCCTTTTGCGAATCCCTTGTATCTTCCACGTTGTCAACCAGCAGGTCGCGCTTGTGAATGCCTATTTTCTCGTAGGCGCTGTATTTGACAGTAGAGCATCCGGTCAGAATCAGAACACTCACCGCAAGTATCGACGATAGGCGGAAAAATGCAGGCATCTTGAACTCTCAGTTTGGGTAACCGATAGATTATAACGGTGTTCGGCGATAAGATCAGGCAAGCAATTGAAAATTAACGACTCGTCAAGTTCGTAACCGGGGGGGCAAACCAAGGCGTTCGAGCGCTGGCCCCAGCACCCTTTCGGCGGCCACGGAAAAACGCAGCAGCGCAGCATCATGCCCGCTTGGTGCCACTATTTGCAGGCCGACGGGCATGCCCTTAGTGTCCAGTCCAACCGGCAATGTGACCGCACACTGTTTTGCCATACTGGCCAATACCGTATTGTGCAAAAGGCAATCGCTATATCGCTTGTAGATATCCGCGTCATTGATGCTGGCGACAGTTGGCGGCGTGTACTTGAGAGTGGGCATCAGGGTAATTTCATTGGGCTGTTGCATCGAGCTCACCTGTTGCTGAAACTCCTCAACTTCGGCAACTCTTTGCTGGTGCTCCGCCTCGCTGCGATGAGCTTCACTACGAACAAAGTCACGCACATGCTGGCCGATATGCTGGGTGCTGCCTGACAACTCATTGGCAAACAACGCACCCAACTCTATAGCGGCCGTGTTTGGTTTGCTGTTGTCCCTGAGGGAGGCTGCATGCTGGTGAACAGTGGAACTCTCACTACGCAACGACATACCAGCCTTGCATAATTCCTCAATGGCCTGCTCGATTGCCTCGGCAATTCCGCTGTCAAGATCCTGCCAGCAAACCTGGGCAGCACGACGCACGATAAAATCGTCAAGTTTACAGCCCTGCAGATCACAGGAATCGGAGCTGTCTACCGTGTTAAAAACATGAACCAGGTCTTCAACCCTGTGCGCAATCAACCCGATCGAATCAAATCGTTTTGCAAGCGGGACAACGCCATTGGTCGACCAACGTCCCGAGGTGGTTTTCAGCCCGGCCAGCCCGGAAGCACTGGCGGGAACCCGAACCGACCCGCCGGTATCGGTGCCGATAGCGAAGACACAAGATCCCTCCCAGACACTGATAGCAGCGCCGGAGCTTGAGCCCCCGGGCACCCGCTGCTCTTCGGCATCCCAGGGATTACAGGGTATTGGCCAGTGTTCATTGGCTCCCAGACCTCCAACCGCAAATTCAGCAGCATGGGTTATTCCGCTAACCCTGCCCCCTTGCTGGCGGATTTTATTGATCACATCACCTTGCGGGAATAATCCGTCAGGCAGCGCTGCAGACCCACCCGCAAACAACGGGTAGCCGTCTACAGCGATAACACTTTTAACAGAGAACGGGATATCACCAAGCTGGTAGTCGGATTCAGGCTTCGAAGCTCCCACAACAGGCGGGGCCGACAACAACAACTCCTCATCCCACAGGTGATAGGCGTTCAAAGTGTCATGCCATCGCTGATGCTGTTTGACACAATCTTGCCAAAGGTCTTGTGCAGACAAATGGCCTGATTTCAGCTGCTGACGCAGCTCAGAAATGGAGGAATAGGCTAAAGGAGTCACAGGCGCATGATACCCACCTGATCACGCTCTGTGAACACCTGGTTCAATGTGCGGTACAGGGTTAGTACGATTTTGATTCAACCGCCCCGGCGAGGTGCACTGGTTGAAACATCCAGCCCCAGAGATAGCCTCAAGCTGTGTTGAGGCTATCCCGGGTAAATGCCAACTAGCGCAAAGAAGGTTCGCGAACTCGCTGTACGATTTGAGTCCAGTACCGACTGGTACAGTTACCACGTTCGACATGGTCCTGAAGATAACCATCTGTCATTAGCGGAGCCTCTGCCAGCTTGCATCGTTTGACAATATCAGGCCAACGGCGTGCATCACAAATGTCACGTTCCACATAGAGCGCAACGCATTCGAGACTGGCATCCAGTGCAACGGCAGCGCGCAAGCTGTCGTCGCGGCCAGATGCGGCTGTTGCTGCGGGCCGTGTCTGCGGTTTTTTGCCAATGCTTAGTGAAGAAACCTTGCGGTACATACCATTGTCATCAAGGCAACCGTCATTTCCTTCTACGACAACTCCTTGCCCACGCAGTTGACCGTTGTCGTATAGAACCACCTGGTATCCGGGCGACACCTTCAACGACGAAATAACATCATTGCCAATTCCCAACTGACGCAGCTTTTCTTGCGTGTAGCGCCCCGCCGTCAGCGACACATTGCCACCTTTGAAGTCACAGTGCTGATACACCGTAGCCGCCCGGGCAACGGTATCGACCTGAGTAAGAGGTTTGTCGTCACCATCGATTCTGGTTACCTTGACCGAAGACACTTCGTTATCAAAACCATCGTTCGCCAGACAATCATCGTCTTCGCGTAAATAGCCCGATTTGCCGCGCTGAAAATCGTAGAAAAACAATTCAATCTGATAACCCGGCGTGACGCTGACTGAAGACAGAGCATTGTCCTTGATCCCCAGCCTTTGTAGATCCGCGGAATTGTAGTCTCCTACCGGCAAAGACGCAATGGCACCAGTGAAGCGACACTTGGAGTAAAGTTTTGCTGCAATCGTCGCTGTTGTCTGATTGGGCTGCGGCTGATTCTGAGTTTGCACCTGCGCCTGATTAGCAGAGGTTGCGGCAACTGACTCGACCACCATAGAGCTGATCTTGTCATTAAGCTGATCACCAATCAGACAACTATCATCAGCTTGCAATACCTTGGCATCACCGCGAAAGAAGTCATTCTCATAAACGGTAACGACGAAACCACGTGGAATGCGAAGTGACGATATTGAATTGTTTGGCATACCCAGTTTTTCGAAATCCGAAGCCAGGTATTTTCCCGCTCGCAAGCGAAACCCGAGACCCTTGAAGTTACATTCACTAAATATACTGATTGTATCCTCTCGCGCTGCAGTCGAGGTGTTTGCATTGGTGTTAGCGGCATTGGTATTACTGGGCGCAGTTGCCTGGGTTTGTGCGGTGCTCTGATTGTTTTGCAACGCACCGGTAATCACCAGTGAGCTCACCACGTTGTCCATCCCGTCGCCCCTTAAACACTGGTCACTTTTTGTGAACCCGATATTACGACCACGAAAAAAATCATTCTCATAAAGTGTGGCCTGGAATCCCGGTGGCACACTGATAGAGGAAATATCGTTGTTGCTGATACCCATCTTCTGAAGTTCTGCCAGGCTGTATTCGCCGGCTGGAAGCGATGCAGCCACGCCTTGATAACGACACTCAGCATACACAGTAACCATCTGCCGGGGTTTTATCTGACGGTTCAATACCGTCTGTGCCGAGGCGTTTTCAGTACCCGCTACCTGCACCGTCATCGACGAAACAATGTTGTCGAAATTGTCGCCGTCCAGACAAGAAGAGGTGCGCTTGAGTACACCAGAGCGTCCACCATACCGATCCTCTGTATACAAGGTGGCCGTAAACCCTTCCGGTACAACCGCAGCTGAAATGGAATTGGCGGGTAAACCCGCCGCTTGCATATCTGCAGCGGTATATTGGCCAACCGGCAGAGTCACTGACTTGCCAAGGAAATTACAGTCGGTAAAAAAAGTGATTTGAGCGTTAGCGACTGAGGCAAGCGAGGTCAATATGGCAACAGCAAGCCAGCGGAACATGGACATCTTGGATTTCCTTAAAACACAGAGTTGTTACCACTATACCTGAGCTATTTAACGGGTTGCCAGAGCTGGGAAAGACACTTACTGAAATATTCAAGTAATTGACAATTTCTGCATTATTATGCATCAATGTGCTCGGGCGAAGCAGATTCCGCGCAAAGAAGAATCTGGGCAGAAGATTTTGGACACCCAGTACACGAGTCGGCTCGGTCGGGTTTCTAATGACGGAGTGATCATTGGCATGGATGCC
>CALFCE010000376.1 GCA_937951215.1 uncultured Granulosicoccaceae bacterium | reverse complement strand
GTGTGCGACTAACCGAACAGCCGCTAAGCTACATTCTCTGGCTATTTGTTTTTGAGGTCGTGCCGATAGGTTGCTGGCTGCTACTCACCCAGCGTAAAGCCTGGTTTGGTTATATGAGAGGCTCAGCCAAGAACATTCTGTTTGGTGGCATTGCCTCCAGCACCGCGTACGGACTGGTCATTTTTGCTATGAGTCTGGGTGCAATGGCTGTGGTTTCATCGCTGCGCGAAACCAGTGTCATATTTGCGGCACTGATTGGCACCTTGTTACTTGGTGAACCCTTTGGCAAACAACGCATTGTGGCATCCATCCTGGTGGCCCTGGGTATTATTGTCATGCGTGTCTGGTAGCTCATGATTTGGACTGTTCGCCATCGTCATTCTTGGTACCTGTCTGATCGGCACCGAGCTCTCTAACTGGAATATCAAGCCCCATCGACTTTGCGCGAGATTCCCATTTGCTACGGGCCATTGCCTGCATATCTATGGTGTTGTCAAGTTCATCAACAATTTCCATTCCCAGCAAAGTTTCCAGAACATCCTCCATTGTCACTATCCCATCCATGCCACCATATTCATCAACGACAAGCGCAATATGTTCTCTTTGTTCAATGAATAGATCGAAAAGGGATGTAATCACTTTGTTATCTGGAATTACCAGTATTTCCCGCTTCAAATCTCCCATCGGTATTGGATTTCCGGAATCAGAGTCTGTACTTTCCAGCTGCTTGACCAGCGTTGCAAGCAAGTCGTCTTTTAAAACGTACCCGGTAATTTGATCAACTGATTGGTTGTAAACTGGAATTCTGGAAAAACGTAAATCGGGATGCAGGCTATGGAATTCGTTCACAGTGGTAGTCTCGTCCGCTGCCACGACAACCGTTCTGGGGGTCATCACATCGACAACGCGAATTGCGTCGTATCGTAGAATATTTTTTAGTAATTTCGATTCGTTCTCAGCAATTACTCCCTGTTCATTACCTATTTCCGCCATTGCTACATACTCTTCTCTGCTGAGTACATTCATTTCCTTGTCGTTTTTCAACCAACCTGTGATTATTTGGCTAAGCCACACGAAAGGGGCCAACAATCGTATGATCAAACCAAGTGAACTGACTGTGAAAGGTGTGAGTTCCTTCCAATAAATAGCACCAATGGTTTTTGGTATGATTTCGGAGAGCACCAGAATAGCAAGAGTCATAACAGCTGGAACTATTAATGTCGACACAATTGAAACGCCCCAAATCACCGAAGCTTGCGTACCCACACCGATTGCACCAACCGTGTGAGCAATAGTATTCAAGGTCAACAATGCAGCAAGAGGTCGATCAATATCATCTTTGAATACCTTCAGTGTTTGCCCTATGTTGCCCTGCTCCTGCTGTTTTACAGCAACATAGGCAGGACTGATGCTGAGCAATACTGCCTCCCAAATGGAACACAGAAATGAAACAACAATAGAAAGAAAGAAAAAAATGATTAAAAGTGTATACATTAGCTTCGATTAGCACCCTAAATGAGAAAACTCTCAAGAATCCGACTGTTGGATTCCGAACAAATCGCCCCTGGTGATTCCAAAAAATACCCCGAATTTACAGCACGTCATCATTCGATTTTTGCGAATAGATGCATGATGACAGTTCGTAGTGTCAGCTATCACGCTACAATGCCCGTCGTTATATAGATGCAGGTAATAATGCATTGGCAAGAGCTTAACGGTTGATGCCACCTGAGGTACTATGACGTGATATCGGCACCAAGTTAAACAATATTTCAATTCAACCGGGACACCCATGGCCACTCACGATAGCATAACACCGTCCAGTATCATTCTGCACAACTACCCCCAATCACCGGTTGCCGAAAAAGTCAGAGTGTCGCTGGGTATAAAGAAGCTACCCTGGTACAACGTGGAAATACCGCGATTGCCTCCAAAGCCGATGCTGACCGAGCTAACCGGTGGATACCGACGCACTCCGGTAATGCAAATTGGCGCTGATATTTACTGTGACAGCCAATGTATATTACTGGCACTGGAAGCGCACACACCCTCTCCCACTTTCTACCCTGGTCCTCACTCCGGTACAACATGGTGTGCCAGCCGCTGGGCAGATGGTGCGCTTTTCGATTTATCGGTAAAGATTGTGCTTGGCTCGGCCGGTGAGGATCTACCGAAGGATTTTGCCGAGGATCGCGGCCGCCTGTACCTCGGCGCTGACTGGGCAGAAGGCTTAAAGCAGGCTAACAAAGAACTACCTCATCTAGTGGCTCAGCTGCGTACGGCCTTCTCCGGATTGAACGCACAACTTTCAGAGCAACAACCTTTTCTGACCGGATCCGAGGTCTCTGAATTTGATGCCCAAATGTACCACGTAGTCTGGTTTGTGCGAGGCCGCTGGAGTGAAGGTCCGGCAATGCTGTCAGAATTCCCGCAACTGCAAAGATGGGAGCAGCGAATTCAGCAACTCGGTCACGGCACACCGACCGATATGGACCCGGAAGAAGCGATCAAAACCGCCTCCAATTCTCAAAGCATCACGTCCACCGGCGTTGCCGAGAACGATCCGCAAGGCCTCAAAGTTGGTGATACCGTTACTGTGATGACAGCAGTTGATGGTGGTGAGCAACCGGTTGCGGGCACTGTACGTATGGCCAATGCGAATACCATTGCCATCGATCGTGAATCCGAAAAAGCCGGGGCTGTTTGTGTTCACTTTCCACGTTACGGATATCAGATTGTTGTCGGGTAACTGTGTCGACGAATATTAACCAAGCTCCAGATCTATAGCTCCGCAATCGTTAATCTGGCGAATAAATTGCAATTTACAATAGTCGAAAATAGTGCAATAAATTAGCAGGCGGTCTTATCCGCCACGCCCGTCCAGATACATTACAGAAGGAGTATGAGTGTTTACGTTTCGCTCAAGCGGACTCTGGAGTAACTCAGTGTGGTTTCATCTCCTGCTGTCATCCCTGCTTTGGTTGCCGGTTGCAGCCTTTTCAGTTTGGGTCATCATTGACGTAAACGATCTGGAGTCTGTGCTCATTTTGCTGGCAATCACCACTATGCTGGCTCTCACATTGTTAAAGCGAGCGCAGACAAAAATCAGGTTTCCCACGGTCGAAGTGAGCCCACATCATCTGATTCTTAATGTTCCGATGTACAAAAGAAGGGTCTATAACCTGTCGGATATCGAAGCTCCCCGGTTTATCCTCAACACACTCTACTTTCGTCATCATGGATGGCCAATATTGGCATCGCTTGACACCATGCCGAAGGAAGTACAAGTTGAGCTACTCAAATTGCTAAGTAAAAATTAAACTTCGTTCTCACTCGCTTTACCGTTCATCCCCCTGAAAACGCATTTCGTCGCAAATCAGTCGCTGTAGCAACCACTCTGTCATACCTTGTGCTTCCACCGAGACTCTTCTCACTAAGGAAAGCACTATGGAAATCAGAAAATTTGCTCGCACTCAATTATCCCTTGGCGCAATTGCCCTGGCATCTATATTAACGGCCTCACCATTATGGGCTGCCGATCTGGATATCGCACTGGCAAACGTAAAAAAGGACACCGGGAATATCCTTCTGGCGCTGTATAACAGCAAAGATACTTTTCGCGATACTCCGTTTCGCGCTATGTCGATAGCAGCCGAATCGGGAGTGATGGTTATCAATCTTCAGGATCTCCCGGCCGGCAACTACGCCGTTATGCTGTTTCAGGACCTGGACGGCGATGAAAAACTCAATACCAATCTGTTCGGCTTACCGACTGAGCCCTGGGGGGGATCATTGGGCGGGAAGTCTGTGTTTGGGCCACCGGATTGGAAAGCGACTCAATTCGAATTGAAAGATCCCGGTACGCAGATAACTATCAAGCTTCGATGAACACCCAAGCCGAGCCAAAGGAGACAGTTTATGAATCGTCGTGAAGCATTAACAACCATGGGCGCATTGGGAGCAATGGGCACAGGAATATTGGGCGGCCAAGGAGGCATTGCCGCATCGGCGCATGCGGCAGAGCAAAACCGCGCTCAAACGGCTTTCGCCAGCAGCTTTGCCCATTTCAAGGAACAGCTTGGTCCCACCAAAGTCAGTTTCGACCGGCCATTGCCAGACCAGCTTGAAGGGGTATTGTATCGAAACGGTCCTGCGCTAATGGAGCGCAGTGGCACACCCTACCATCATTGGTTTGATGGTGACGGCATGATCCAGTCGTTTCGGCTTCAAGGTCAGACTCTGACCCATCTGGGCCGAATGGTAAACACAACAAAATACGTTGAAGAAAAAAAGGCTGGCGAATTTCTATGGAGTGGATTTGGCACCGCCATTGCCAACTCAAAAAATCTGCAGAGGCCGGACGATATTAACGTAGCCAATATTTCAGTACTGCCGATGGGAGAAGAGGTTCTGGCACTTTGGGAAGCAGGATCACCCTGGCGCCTGGATGCCGACACACTGGAAACGCTGGGTAGAAAAACCTTCTCCACCGAGACCGATGGTTTACCATTTTCAGCACACCCGAGGATAGACAGAGACGGACGCATTTGGAATTTTGGTTATATGAGCGGCAGTAATCAGATGGCGCTATACGAGTTAAGCCCCGACGGGAAATTGAAGCGAGCGTCAATAGTGCAAGCGGCAAAGACCAATATGGTCCATGATTTCGCGATGACAGATCAGTATCTGATCTTCGCATTAATGCCCATCGACTTTACGCCACCTACCAACGGCAATATTCCGTCATTTTTATCGATGCTGTCGTGGGACGATGCCAGTTCTGTCGATATACTGGTAATCGACAAAGAGACTTTGACCATTGCACACAAGTTTGAGATGCCTCCTTTTTTCGCCTTCCACTTCGGTAACGCGTGGCAGGACGGGGGGCAATTGCGCATTGAGATGGCTCGCGCACCTGAATTCGAAACCTTGATGACCCAAATCAAACAAGCCACATTGGGTTTACCGACAACGGCAGATGCCCATGCTCCTGCCGCGGCAGATATTGTGCTCGATTTGTCCACAGGAATAGCCCAATTGCAGGATTTGCCCTTTACCGGCGCCGACTTCCCATGCTTTGATGAACGCTATGCCGGAGAAAGAACCGATACCCTGGTGATGATGCAACGCTCCGACGACATGCCTTCAGACGTTTTCGGATTGAACACACTGGCGGTTTCAAACAAGCGCAAAGATTCGCTGCAAATGTGGTCCTATGGTGCGAGCGCCATTGCAGAGGAGCATATTTTCGTACCCGGGCTCTCAGCAACTGAAGGTGAGGGGTGGCTAATGGGTACAGCCTATAACTGGAAAAGTGGTCACACTTCCCTGTCGGTATTTGATGCGCAGCATGTTTCCGACGGGCCTGTCGCAACAGCTACCCTACCCTACGGCCTGCCGATTGGTTTACATGGAAAATTCGTTGCATCAAACGCTTAAAAAACTCGTCGGATCAATACCCTTTACCGGAAACAGATCCAGTAAGGCCGGTCACTGGTCTCTTGGCAAGGTTTACCTGGTCAATGCTGTTTTCTCTACGGTCGTCGCTGTCATTATCTGGTTGGCTGTACCCGGGTCTGACAACCCGGGTTTTTTGAATAATTGGGTTCATGCGCAGTTTATAGGGGGCATTATTTGCTCCCTCGTTCTGCTGACAAACTGTGCTGTCCGCCGATATTCATCGCTCCCCGATCGCTTGTTGCTGTTTGTCATGCCACTGAACGTCGCCATCGGGTTCTTCCTGGGTACCGCTCTGGCCCGGCTGGTACTGCAACTGCCATCCATAGAGTCTGCCTACTATAATGACCGGCATATTCTGGTGGTATCTCTTGCCATTACAGTCGTGGTCACCGCCGCTATTACCTGGTTTTTTACCGCGCAAAGCACGATCACTGACTTGAGAGTCCGGTCGGCAGAAGAGTCTGAACGAGCGGCACAAGCGCATCTGGCCATGTTGATTGCCCAGGTAGAACCTCACATGTTGTTCAATACGCTGGCCAATCTGAAAGCCCTGATCCCCGATGAGCCTGAAAAAGCCTGCGCCATGCTTGATTCGTTGATCGAATTTCTACGCGCAACGCTAAGCCATTCGCGCGAATCATCTGTCACGCTCGAATCAGAATGCCGAATATTGGAGAGCTATCTGACAATAATGAAAATCCGGCTTGAAGACAGGTTGAGCCATGAAATTGTGATCCCCGAGTCTCTCCAGCAGAGTCATATACCCTCCCTGCTGTTACAGCCTTTGGTGGAAAACGCCATCACTCACGGGATTGAGCCAGCAGTTGATGGCGGACATATTCGCGTTGAAGCCACCTCGATTGAAGGTATCCTGACACTTGTCGTTGAGGATACCGGGATTGGTATCGCCAACCTGAGCGCAATCGAATCGCAGCTCGGAGGCGAACAACCACACACGGGATTGGGGCTGGCCAATGTGCGCGCAAGGTGTATCTCCTTACCGGCTGGTGATTTCAAACTGGTTTCACCACTGCCGAATGACAGGCCGGGTACACGTTTGACACTAACATTGCCCCTGGTTTTTGCAGCATGACAACTATGCTGATGCTAGTTGCCGGGCAGTCTGTTTTGGAGCGCTTGTCCCAGTGAAACTCAGAGCCTTGGTTGCAGACGATGAACCCTTGTTACGGCAATCACTGATTGCCGAGCTCAATGTGCAAATGCCCGACATTGAAGTTGTTGCAGAAGTCGGCAATGGTCAGGAGGCGATAAAC
>CALFCE010000375.1 GCA_937951215.1 uncultured Granulosicoccaceae bacterium | reverse complement strand
GATCAATGTAATCCCTCACAACTTCCAGTATTAAACAAGGTTAAGAAGGCAAAGGCTTATTTAGGTTGAATACCCTCAGGAAGGCTCGCCAAAATCACACAAAGCAATTTGCACGAGCAAGGCAAAGCCAGCACAGCCCGCAGGGCATTGATCGGCCGCGGCCCTAAAAAAAACTCCAATGAAAGGTTTTCTTTAATTGATGGTGGGGTCGAGATCGCCCGACAGCACAGCGTATTACTGATTCATTTCCTGATCCGCCAGCAAAGACAAGTGCTGCAAGGTCGCTCCGTTTATTTTACCGGTCGACTTTAAACCCTGAGCCATTTGAAACCGCTGTACCACATCCATGATTGACGGATGACCAGCTGTATTCATCTCAGTTACGTGATAGCCCAGAACGGACATCAGCGTATGCACTCGCGCGAGCATTTTGTTATTGATTGAGCTGCGGGTTTGACTATCGAGCTTGCCGGTCACTTCCAGCTCATTGCCCACCTGAAAGCTGGTAATAGCGGAGTTCATACTCGAGTCCGAATTTGGTATTAACTGGTAGCCAAGAAAGGCCAGTGAATCGGCCATGAAGTTGCTCTCGTCTATATTGGTTTTTACAGCTTTGGATTTTACAGGTGCTTTTTGTGTTGATTTACTCGATGGCGCTTCTGAAGATACAACTTTATTCAAAGGCGTTGCCGGTAACTCAGCTTTATCTGGCCGGTAAGCTGCGGGCTGGATCACCATGACAGCAGGCTGTGTGTCTATAACTTTCGCTACTATCGGAGTCAGTATTTCTTCAGAGTGCTGCGTGGCAGAAGGTGGTTGTCGAGCCAGCTTCTGTTCCGCACGCTTTTGTCGCTGTGCGACGACACTCAAATTCTCACTGGCCATCGCGTAGTGGTTGGGTGCAAGTTGGATCGCAGAAGCCAGCTCACTGTTCGCTGTCTCATAATCACCCTGCAACATGGCCAGATAACCCAGATTGTTTGCTACCAAATGCTTGTCAACGACTTTGTTAAAAGCAAACCTTGCCTGCGTATAGTCACCCAGCCTTACAAACGCCAATGCCAGGTTGGACCACGCTTTGTCGTATCTCGAATCAATGCGGGTGGCGTTACTGAAATGGTTGATAGCCTGCCGTGTAGCTCCGGCCAAATAGAATGAATAACCAAGATTGTTCTCGATTAGTGCCGTTTGCCCGCCCGCTTGCAACGCTCGCGTAAAAAATGCCTGCGCCTCACTGTGCCGGTTCTTCATATCATGGATAACACCCAGCGCATTCAAGCTGCGCCAGCGATAAGAATCGAGATCGACAGCCGCAACAAGAAGGGCCTCAGACTCCTCCAGCTGATCTGAACGCAGGGCAATAAGACCCTGCAACTCATAGGCCGGGGCGAAATCTTCGTCCAGGGCAACTACCCTGCTGAGCAGGCCTCGTGCAATATCGAGGGATCCTTTCTCAAAATGTACGCTGGCCAGTTTGTAGAGTGCGGCGGTGTTGCCAGGTGAGGCACTGACTGCCAGAGCATAATGAACCTGTGCATCGTCAAGCGCCTCACGTGATACCGATTCGTCACCTTGCGCGAGAAGAGCAGCCACAGCATCAGCATCGTTTGACTCTGCCTGAGGGTTGCTATTGTCTTTCACAGCAGCACATGAAGCCAAAAGGCCGGACAAGATGCACCCAGCACACAAGGTTGCCAGCTTTGATCGGAGGTTAGCGTACATCAGTAACAGTGTGTTTAGTTGCCAAAGGCCTGAATTATGGATATCGCTGCCGGGCCCACTGCGACAATAAAAAATGCCGGGAACATACACAGCACGAGCGGAAACAGCAATTTAGTACCCACTTTTTGCGCTGCCTCTTCCGCTCGTTGCATGCGCTTGTCCCGAAATTCTTCCGCATAGATTCTCAGGGTTTCAGCAATTCCGGTACCAAACCGGATACTTTGGCTCAACATCGCAACAAATCCGGAAATGTCATCGATTTCAGTTCGTTCTGACAGCCCTCTGAGCGCCACAACACGATCTACACCACCTAGCATCTCGGCATTAACAATCTTTATTTCCCGAGCCAGATCCGGGTGGGTATATTGAATCTCACGACAGACACGTTGCAACGCACTGTTCAATCCCAATCCCGCTTCCGAGCAGGCCACCATCAGATCCAGCATGTCCGGAAAACCATTCACGATACGCAGTTTTCTGCGAGTGATTTTCCGATCAAGCACATAGCTTGGAATCAGCATGCCCACCGCAAACCCCAAGCTGACAAAAAAGAGCACTTTAACGCCGGGTAAATCCGGTGAGTACGTAGTCGCAACCAATGTACTCAAACCAAAAACCAGAGAAAGCAAAATTTTTGACAGAAAAAAGTACACCAAATCGCTATCTCTCCGTAGCCCGGCCAGTGACAGCTTTTTCTTCACTTTGTAGATTTCTTTTTCTGAACGTGGCAACACAAGACGGCTCAACGACAGCAATCGGTTGTCAAACCTGTCGGAGGATCGCTTGCGTTGGGAGGCATCTCCCACCAGGGACAGTGAGCGCATCTGCCGTCGCACCGGGTTCATGATGGTACTGACAATACTGAAAGCGGCGAAGAAAAAAAGCGTAATGCTGGCACCGATGATAAGCACAAATAACCACTGGGAATCGGCAAACACCCCGACTAGAGAATCCAGCCCAATGCGCAGCCGGTCTAGCATGTACACACTCCATTACCAATAACGAACATATCAGACCTTGATATTAATGATGAATTTTATCCACACCACACCAAGACATAACATCCCAACCCCGGCAGCAATAATTTTCTGACCAGTGGAATCGGTCAACAGGATGGGCAGATAATCCGGTGATACCACCATCAACATACCAGCCAGTCCAAAAGGTAACAGCGTGAGAACCCAGGCGGACATACGCCCCTCCGCAGAAAGGGTCTTGAGCTTGCGCTGCAGTCGAAAGCGCCCTCGAATCACTTCGGCCACTTTCTCAAGGATTTCAGCAAGGGCACCTCCGCTCTCCTGCTGGATCAGTACCGCTGTGACAAGGGTATGCAAACTGACACTGGGTATGCGCTCCATCAACGCGTAGAAAGCCTCTTTCGATGGCATGCCATAGTTGATATCGGAAAACACCCGCCCGAACTCTCCGGCGATCGGTTCGTCCATTTCCTGGGCCACAAAGTTCATGGTTTCGTTGAAGGGATGGCCAGCTTTCAGGGCACGAGACATGACATCCAACGCTTCAGGTAACTGTTCTTCAAACAAAGCGATACGCTTTTTTGCATGGCTACATAATCTCGAATACGGCAGAAACAAAAACAGTACAGATGCCAACAGGGCCAGCGGAAGGGACTTGAACACGACCAGCCCCAGCATCAAACCAGCCATACACCATAAAACCGACCAGAAAATGATTTTTGAAGCACGATGCGGCAATCCGGCCTGATTTATTTTTTCTTCCAGCAAACGTGTAAGGGCACTATCCTCTTGTTCCTTGTCGACTCCAGCGCTATCCCCTGCAAAGCTCTCCCTAACCAGCGACTGATCTGCCTGACCACGGTCGGGTAATGAAGAACTGATCCGCTTACGCACATTACGTGTCGCTCTGGCACCGGAGCTGACCGTTGGGATGATCAAGGCATAAGACAGCAACATCACTGCACCAAACACAAGACCTATAAAAATGGCGGTTTGTACCGGGGTCATGCAGCATTATCCTGCTCAAAATCCGGCGGCCTGAACACGGACGGTGGCAGATCGGTTCCACGGCGCTTCAATACCTCGTAAAAATTGGGAACCACCCCGGTCGCACAAAACTCCCCGAGCACATTTCCCTGCTCATCCAGACCGGTACGGGTAAAGTTGAAGATCTCACTTAGGGTGATGATATCTCCCTCCATACCCTGCACTTCTGACAAGCTGGTTATACGGCGCCTGCCATCTTCCATCCGTTCAAGCTGCAGGATCACGTCGACAGCCGAAGCTATCTGTGAGCGCATGGCTGACATAGGTAACTTTAAACCCGCCATACTGACCATATTCTCAAGTCGGCTTAAGGCATCACGTGGGGTGTTGGCGTGAAGTGTGGCCAGCGACCCGTCATGACCGGTGTTCATGGCCTGCAACATGTCAAGCGCTTCGCCACCCCTGACCTCACCGATAATGACCCGATCAGGTCGCATGCGAAGTGAGTTGCGCACCAAATCACGCTGCGATATTTCACCCTTGCCTTCAATATTCTGTGGCCTTGTTTCAAGCCGCACGACATGCGGCTGTTGC
>CALFCE010000374.1 GCA_937951215.1 uncultured Granulosicoccaceae bacterium | reverse complement strand
TCAAGCGCTTTCAGAAGCTGGAGTTGCTCCCGCGTCTCAACCCCCTCCGCAATCACATCAAGCCTCATACTCTGTGCCATTGCAACTACAGCGCGAGTGATCGCTTCATCTTCGGTACTGTCCAGAATGTTTTCAATAAAGGATTTGTCGATCTTGAGTCGATCTATCGGAAAGCGATTCAGATAAGACAGGCTGGAATAACCAGTACCAAAATCATCAATGGCAAGATCCACACCGATTGTCTTCAATGACTGCAATGTATTGGCGGCTTGCTCGATGTCCTGCATCAGCAGTGTTTCGGTTATTTCCAACTCCAGATAACGTGCTTCCAGTGTTGTCTCTGCCAAAACGGAGGTGACGAGATCTGCAAAGTTCTTGTCCATGAACTGCCGGGCAGAGATGTTGACTGCCATTCTGGGTAACAACAATCCATTGGCATGCCAACTAGCCATTTGTTGGCAAGCGGTTCGTAACACCCATTCTCCAATCTCGATTATCGAGCCATTTTGCTCGGCTATCGGGATAAAATCTTCCGGGCTTACCGCGCCGAGGGTAGGGCTTTGCCATCGCAAGAGAGCTTCAGTCCCGATGATGCGCCCACTTTCCAGCTGCATTTGCGGCTGATAGAGGAGTTGCAACTCGTTATTGGCAACCGCTTTTCTAAGTGCATTCTCCATTGTCAGCAAATTCACTGCTGAATCGTTCATTGGAGACTGATACAGACAATATTGGTTTTTACCGGATCGTTTGGCAGCATACATGGCTGTATCTGCGTTTTTAAGCAAGGTGTCAATATCCTCACCGTCATCCGGATAATGTGCGATACCGATTGATGGTGACACCGTGATCTCGTGACCTGCCAGTGACATGGATGTATTGAGATTCTCGCGAACTCTTGCTGCAACCTCTACGGTAATATCGGTATTCTCCAGATCGTTTAGCAGAATGGTAAATTCATCGCCTCCAAATCTGGCCAGTGACCAACTGTCCCTCGGTTCTGTTTTGTTGTCCTCGGCGTTATCTGTAACGAAATCTCCGGCGCGAACCGTATTTTGTAATCGTTTGGCAATGGTCCTCAGAAGTTCATCACCAACTCCATGACCCAGTGTGTCGTTGACACGCTTGAATTCGTCAATATCCAGAAACATCACTGCTATTTTCTGATTGTTTACTCGCGCTCTTTCGATTGCCTGTTCTGTTCGTTGTCTGAATTGAGCTCTGTTGGGTAAACCCGTTAGAGAGTCGTAATAAGCCAATTGCTGAATGCGGTTTTGCGACTGTTGTTGCTGTGTGATGTCTTGTACGATACCAAAAATGGACTGGCTATCCTGATCGATTCTGTCTGATACATACTGTTGTAAATACCTTGTTTCAGCGGTACTGACAATGCGGTGGGTAATACCATTGCGATTGCCGCCGTCTATTACCGAGTCAAGCCAACGGGAAACTTCGGTACGATCTTCCGGGTGGACCAGATCAAGGAATGTGGTGATGGAATTTTCTATAGGGTTCGCTTCAATACCCAGAATTGTCAGCAGCTCTCTCGAGCAGGTCATCTGACGTTGTGTGCCATCGATTTCCCAGGTACCCAACCGTGCGATTTCATGAGCTCGTGCCAATTCGTCTCGATTTTTATCGAGCGCTTTGACAGTATCAGCCAGCTTCCCCATTGCTCTGCTGGTTCTTAGCAGGTAACGAACTCGGTGCCCCAACAGAGAAAATGTCACTGGTTTGTTGATGAAATCTGTTGCGCCGGCCTGGTAGGCCCTGTCGACAGATTCTTCATCTCCATTTCCCGTCACCATCAGAATGGGCAGATGTACGTCTGATAATGTCTTTCTAATCGCTCTACAGGCATTAAACCCATTCATTCTGGGCATTTCGACATCCATCAAAATGATGTCAGGTAGTTGTGTGTCCAGATTGGTATTGACTATCTCCAATGCCTCACAACCGTCACATGCCTCAATGGTTTGAAAGCCTTGCCTTGAAAGTGCTTTGGTCATCAGGCGGCGCAGCATTGCATCATCGTCGACAACCAAAGCCAAACCTGCGTGCGCAGGATGGCTGCCCTCGTGGCTGTCGGTTGAGGTGTCGTTCAAACTCATGAGATATTCAAACGATCAGGCAGCTTTATCACCAATCTGGCGCGTCAGATATTCCTTGACGGCCAGATATTCTTTTTCCAACTGACCCAGAATTGTTGGCAGTCGCTCAGGTGTGTCGTTCTTGCAGATTTGTTCGATAACAAGACAACAGGCTGCAAGCCGTTTGGCGCCAATTGAGGCACTACTGCCTTTCAGTGAGTGGGCGGTTCGGCTCATGCTTTGCAGATCAGCCTTGCAGTTTTCGAGCATCATGCTGTCGACAGCCCCCTCGGCGGTTGACAGATACATCTCGATCATTTCACCCAGCAGGTTCGGATCATCATCGTCCTGCATCGCACGAATTGAATCCAGAACCTCCGGGTCAACAGCCTTTGAGATGGCGGCTTCTGTTGGCAGAGAGGTGTCTTTGGCACGCTCGTTAAAGGAGGTAGAATTTATTTCCAAAACAGTATCACCGCTGCAGTTCCGAAAAGTACAACACAAGACGTTTGTCGAAGAATTGTGAGCGAATTATCCGACTAGGTTGCAAACTGTAGCGGACAGGCGAGGCCAACCTTGATTGGTCGAGCCGGATGAATCTCAAGTGTGAGCGTTGCTAGGTAAAACCGGGTGATCGGATACTAGTCTCAATGTATTATTATGTTGTGTTAGGCGTGGAGCACGGAGTCGGGTTGCCAGCCCCAATATTATTTTCCCAATACTATTTCCCCGAGATTATTAGCAGGCACTATTTACCAGGCACTATTTACCAGGCACCGTTTAGACGTTTAGTTTTTCAGTCTGGCCGGTAAGCCAGGATGATAGTCAGGCGCCGTCAACTCTCGCGATAGCCGCCAGATTGATCAGCTCGGCATGAGGTAGCTTGCCAGCCAGGACAAAATCAAGTTGTTCAGAGCTCCAGCTGACGTAATTGACACCGTGAGCGCTGCCCTCGGTCAGTTTTGGCGTGGCAGACGATTGTGTGGGAGGGCTGGTAGCACTCGCATCGTCAAAAACTGCCCTGCGAATGCAAAATGCCACTGGTGTTTGGTTGCTCGAGCCGAGGTAGGCAAATTGAACCACTGGCGCATTGTATGATTGCAGGATCTGCCCACGTTTGAAATCGTAACCAGCGTTACCAAGGTTTGGGATTTTCACCCGTTGTTCCAGTATTTCTTCAAATACACCATTGGCATCACCGGTCGCCGGATCTGCACTGGGTATACCGGACAGCGTTTGTTGGGTATACATGTCGTGGTAGCTCGCGACTTGTGTAACCCAGTCTTGTGTGGGTGCCGGCAAACGGAACAGTGACCAGAATACCAACGCCGTCGCTGCTATGCCCGCCAGTACACCAGCGGATGCAAATCGCAGCTCACGTGTGGAATAAACTGGTAACCCTGGATTCGTCTGAATCATCGAGTCAACTTTTTCGAGTTGTGGTGTAGCCAACTCGGCATACTCAGGGTCTGGAGCAGTAAGGTTGGGCGAACTGTATTGTGATTCACCTGTTGGCAAATTGGCAAAGGCTCTTGCAACGTCTGACTTTAGTTGCCGTAGTTCGGTTATTTGCACGGCCAGCGTGGGGCTTCTGGTGATCAATTTCGCCATTGCGTCAGCCCGGTCTGCTGATAGTTCACCATCGACGTAGGCTTGTATCTCCAGAAAGTCTGGTGTTTCTTCCTGACTCATTGCAGTACTCCATCGGCACGGCTTGCAGCACGGTCAACCCCCGCTTGTTTCAATGAACCAGCCGTTGGCCGGTAGGCCTCGAGCAGAGCTTTCCTGCCGCGAGCAAGCCGGCTCATCACTGTGCCCCTGGGTATGTTGAGAGTGCTGGATACGTCTTCGTAGGACAAACCGATCAGGTCAACAAGGTACAAGACTTCGCGTTGTTTCAAAGGTAAATTCATCAACTTCTTTTGCAGCGCATCGAGTTCTGCTTGTTGTTCCATATCGGACCGTCTCGAGGTGTCATAGAGAGTGCCCGCCGTTTCCAGTCCGTTACCGCGCCTGATCACACGGGAGCGTATTTCGTTTTTCCAGATTGAGCGACTGATTGCGTAAACCCAGCTCTCCATGGCGGATGCCGACTCGCACTGCCTGCGTTTGATCAGTGCCCTCTCGAGTGTGGACTGTACAAGATCATCACCATCGGCTTGATTTCCGGTTAACACCAATGCAAACCGTCGAAGTCGCGGCATCATCAGCGTCAAGCGTTGACTGAATGTTTTTTCGCAATCCTGCATGCTTTATATAATGATACTACAAATTGTAGGTTCCAACGGCGACAGCTTACCAAGAGCAGGGTGCTTGCGCTGCTAATTGATATTTAAATTGGAATAAATCTGCTGCGACAAGTGTCTATACCAAGACAAGGTAGACCTTGTCATAGTTCCCGGCCCATCAGGTTCGGGTAAACCCATATCAGGACATCATTCATGAGATTGACATTACCTAAAAAAATCGCCGTCGCGCTTTCCCTTGTTACCTTGCTTGTTGTTTCGCTGGTGGTCTCCGCGCAGTCCTTGCCAATTTCCAAGTCACCGGAAGGTGCCATGGCCTACATAATTTCACCAAAAGATGGTGACACGGTCGGAACTGAAGTGACTGTGGTGTTTGGATTGACGGGAATGGGAGTAGCTCCGGCCGGTATCGAAATGGAAAACACGGGCCATCACCACTTGCTGGTCGATCAGAAAGAACTGCCGGAAGCGGGTAAGCCGATTGGAAACCCCCCACTACACTTTGGCAAAGGCCAGACAGAAACCACCCTCACCCTGGAGCCGGGTACCCATACCCTGCAGCTAATACTGGGTAATCACCTGCATATCCCACATGATCCACCAGTGGTATCAGAAATGATCACTATTACGGTAGAGTAGACAGTATCTGCTCAAGCACTGAAAAATAGCGGCTGCCCATTTCGCGGTATGCCGCTGACCCAAAATGAACACAAGACCCTTCGCCACAGGGGAAGCCGTTACTTGGCACGAGGTCGTCAAATAAAGCCACGCCTGATAGCGGAATCAGGTTCTGCGAAGCCACGTTCCTGAGAACGTTTTCGACGATTTGTTTTTCATTGGACAACACTGAAAAATCCCCACGTTCATCAACGCCTCTTGACAAGGTACCCACAATAAACGGAATGTCGGCGGTAGCGCCTCTGGCTGTAGTACCGCGTGCATCGGGTGTAATCTGTGTTCTGAGCTCGCGGGCAAGCGTTTGCAGATTACTGGCGTAGTTGGCAGCACAGTCGGCGTTGTCCCCGTCGGATTCGCCCTGGTGCCACAAGATTCCTCGAAGTATCCCACCGCTCAATTCTATAGCCATATTGGTGCGCACAACGGCCCGCGTAAAAAGGGTGGTTCCGCCAAATACCGGATCAGCCAGAGGGAAGGGGTTCCAGCCCAGTTCTCCCTGTGCTATCCAATCGGGAACGTTGGGGCCTTGCGCCAGGAAATCACCGGTATCGCAAAACCCGGTGGCAGACCAGGCCGTTGGTACCAGAATGATTTGGTGGTTCGGGTCAGTGCTCAGCGCTCTTTTCGCAAACGAGAGACCAAGTCCAACCCTGGTACCGGTTTTTGATGCCATGTTGGGGTCCCGGCTCTCGTGTAGCGGATCTTCGGCAACAACAAAGTCCGGGAAGCCAACCTGATTGTCCCTGGTGGCAAACGACTCGGGACCGGTGAAACCGTTGGTAT
>CALFCE010000373.1 GCA_937951215.1 uncultured Granulosicoccaceae bacterium | reverse complement strand
CTGATATACCGGTTAACTGAACCGGTTGCTGAATCCTTGCGTTTCCCTATTTTTCAAGCTCTTAAAATACAATCCAGAACAGGGAATTAATGAGTTCTTGTAAAGCACGGATATGGGTTTTGTCGCTTGTATTCACTGTTCGTTGTTTGCGGGTAGTCAGCAACGCATTTGTGTCTGAATACCCTCGCAATTGTGTAATCTGTTTAATGCATTTCAAACAATTGTTGGACGGTTTTTACAGGTCGTGTCATGGTCCGCAAAGTGCGTTTGCAAGGTGCTCATTATTACCAGCATGAATACAGAAAAGCGCTGCATCGTCGTTACTCTTTATCAAGTCATCGATATAAAAGAATGACGGATAGAACGATTTTACTGCGCAGTAAATCTTTTAATCACTCCATGCTGACATTTGGTCAGCGCTGGCTGTAATGCAAACAGGCGTCCCTCCCGATAGCGTGTTTATCGACCTTTTCGAGATCCCGGTCGCAGTTGTCTGTCGTCAAGTCCAAGACTACCGTGAACTACTGGGTGTTCTGGAAGCTCAACGACTCAAAAAGATGCGGGAAAACAGAATTCTGGAGTTCAGTAGTGGGCGGTTTTGCGCCCATCAGGCGCTGCAGATGCTTGCTTCGGATTGTGACGATATCGAGGTTGGAGATGATCGCCAGCCAATCTGGCCGCAGGGTATCGCCGGGAGTATCTCCCACGGAGCGAAACTGGCCGTGGCGGCGGTGACCCAGGAGCCTGGCTGTATCGGGCTGGGTATCGATATTGAAAAAGTCTCGGCTCTGGAATCCTCGGTGGTCAATATGGTCTGTACGGCGTCCGAGCTGGAATGGATAGACAGAATTTGTCGCGATTCAGCTGCTAAAGGTGAACTGTTCCAAAATACTGCGGTGGATTGGCAGAGAGGGCATGTCGCCTGTCTTTTTTTCAGCATCAAGGAAAGTATCTTCAAATGTTGCTTTCCGGCCTATAAAACCTGGTTTGAGTTCCAGCAGGCATCGATTACCGTTGATGTGGCCAGCAGCAGTTTTCAAATGGAGCTTGCGCCCGAGTTACCTTTCTCACAGTTTGCAAGCGGGATGCGTTTTTCCGGTCGTTATCACCTGCAGTCTGATTTGGTGATTAGTTCCGCGGTGTTGCGGGGCTGATCGTACTTTCGCTGGTGCCGCCAGTTTAGCCTTAAAACGCGCGGCAAACGGTCATCTGGAACCATCACAAACTCTCCACTGGAGCCTGCCCAAGGTGTTGCTGCATCAAGGTTGGCCGGAGTCTTCATGTGATATTATTTGCTCCCTCAGAACTCTTGATTGTCTGGCTTTTTCAGCCAGCATGAGCGTCGTGGTAACCGGTTTGCCGGCAAGTGATTGAAGGCAAGCGGTTTTACTCAGAGCCCGGTTCGGGTGGCGTTCTATTCTCACTACTACGGGACTTTTCAGTGACGGGCAACAATTCATCTAGCGCGGCAGTCAATGCCACGGACCCGCTGTCTGCCATGCAGCCTGATATCTCACTGTCGGTACGGGAAGTTTTCGGTATCGATAGTGATTTTAAAGTGCCTGCGTTCAGTGTTGCGGATGAGCATGTACCGCAGCTTGATGAGGCCTATCGATTTGACCCGGATGTGACGCTTGCCATTCTGGCCGGCTTTACACAGAACCGACGGGTATTGGTGCAGGGTTATCACGGTACCGGGAAGTCCACTCATATCGAGCAGATAGCTGCGCGGCTTAATTGGCCCACTGTCAGGGTCAATCTGGACGGTCATATCACCAGACTGGATCTGGTGGGTCGGGATGCAATTGTGCTGCGTGACGGTCAACAGGTAACTGAATTCAAGGAAGGCATCTTGCCGTGGTCCCTGCAAAGACCCATGGCGTTGGTGTTTGATGAGTTTGACGCTGGACGACCTGATGTGATGTTTGTGATTCAACGTATCCTTGAGCAAGATGGCAAATTTACCTTGCTGGACCAGAACAAGGTCTTGACGCCGCACAAATGGTTTCGTCTGTTCGCAACCGCCAACACCATCGGTTTGGGCAACTTGACCGGTCTGTACCATGGTACCCAGCTTTTGAACCAGGCTCAGATAGATCGCTGGAATATCGTGGCGCGGCTTGATTATCTGTCAGCTGAAGCAGAGGCTGACATCGTGCTTTCCAGAGTGCCTGCACTAAAAGCCAATGAAAAAGACATGCAAATTGTGGCTGCGATGGTCAAGGTGGCGCAGATGACTCGAAACGGCTTTGCAGCTGGCGATGTCTCCACTCTGATGTCCCCCCGAACCACCATTAGCTGGGCTGAAAATTACCAGATATTTTCCGATCTTCCGACCTCGTTCCGTCTCTCTTTTCTCAACAAATGCGATGAAGCAGAACAGTCCATTATTGCCGAGTACTACCAGCGGGCCTTCGATCAGGAGCTCCCCGAATCGATAGCAACCCTGGCAGTGGCTGACGATGAAAGCGGCGCTGAACCAGCGGCGTGAATCTGTTTCCACAGCCGTTGGTGCAGATCGCGGACGGGGTAGCCTGTGAGCGGTAACGAACGCATACTGGCCAGGAGGCATGAGCGACACGGAGCGGCATCGATCCGCGCTCTCGGGGGCAAGCCTGAAGCCGACTACCGAGCCCAGCGTTTGATGGTCAAGGGACAGGCGCAGCCGTTTGCAGCACCGTATTTGAATGTGGACTTTGCCACCACCAGCTTGCAGCGCATGCGTGGAGTGTCGGATGCGCTTGCTATGCGGTTGCGATTCTCGGATCAGGCGCTGCACCGAAGCCTGTTGCCAGAGCATTCCTTTGCCAGAATCGTATTCGATATTCTTGAGCAGATTCGTTGCGAATCCCTGACTCCGTCCTCATTGCCCGGAGCCAGACAAAACATGGATCATGCATTCCTGTGCTGGTGCATGGAGGCAAGATACAGTCCCTTTGTTGAATCTTCGTTGGGCATTCTGCTCTACACGCTAATCCATATGGTCAGGGCACGGCTGGTCAAAAATGATGACGATGAGGAGGTGGCTGCGTTGATCGAGGCAACACGAGCCAACCTTGGGCCATTGATTGGGGTGCCTTTCTACCAATTGTCCTCAAGTCGATTTGATCAGCAAGCGTATTCAGAGCACGCACTGCAGATTGCGTCTCTTCTGGCGGAATTGTCTGGTGAAGAAGGCCAGACCTTGTCCGAACCGGCTGCGAAACGCAGACAGCTGATGGCACTTCCGCCTGACTGGGAACGGCAGCAAGTGCCTGACGAAGTCGATTTTGGAAATCCAGTAGCCAAAGTCGCGGCAGGTGATGATCTGGACCAGCTGTCAACGGCGGGGGGGTACCATATATTCACCACCGACTATGACTCGGTTTCCGATGCTGCCAGTTTGTATCGAAACGTGCTGTTGACGCAGGCCCGAACCACTCTCGATCAAATGGTGGCCGCTCAAGCGGTCAGCGTTGCCAGGCTGGCACTGCGGTTGCAAAAACTGTTTGCTGCCGACATCGTTGACGATTGGCGTTTTGGTCAGGAAGAAGGCTTTCTGGATGCAAGAAGGCTTTCGCAGCTGGTCAGCAACCCGGCTTATCGGCAGGTTTTTTATCATGATCTTGTCAAACCACGCTGTGACGTTGCTGTTACGTTTTTGATTGATAACTCCGGGTCGATGAAGACCCAGCGTTTTGAAGCGGTTGCGGTTCTTGTTGATACCTTTGCACGCGCGTTGGAACTGACCGGGGCCAAATGCGAGATTCTGGGGTTTTCCACCGGTGGCTGGAACGGCGGCCGAGTCCTGCGACAATGGCGTAAGCAGGGGGCTGATGAAAACCCGGGTCGACTCAATGAAACTTCTCATCTGATCTACAAAGATGCCGATGCCACCTGGCGCAAATCCAGGCATTCCATTGCGGCCCTGATGAAAACCAATCATTATCGTGAGGGCGTCGATGGAGAGGCTTTAATCTGGGCTTCGCGGCGCTTGTTGGCGCGGCCGGAGAATAAACGGTTTCTGGTGATGATTTCTGATGGTTCACCGATGGATGCTGCAACTGATAATGCCAACCCCGACAATTTTCTGTTGGATCATCTTTGTTCGGTGGCTCGCCATATCGAAACCCGAACCCCGATTAATCTGGGGTGTATTGGCATCGATCTCGATACCAGCTTCTTTATCCAGAACTCGGTTGCCGCAGATCTCAAAGGCACACTGGGTAATCAAACCTATCAGGTATTGCACGAACTATTCGGGTAGATTGTGTTGATTACAGGGACTTTGCGTATTTTAAAAGTTCCTCTGAACTATTATCCTCAGATACATAGAATTTTTGGTGAAAAGATGCAGGAAAACTACGACTACCGCCAGATTGAAGCCAGCGTCCAGCAGCGTTGGGAGGATCAGGACGCATTCAGTGTCACGGAAGATCCATCGCGCGAGAAATATTATTGCCTCTGCATGTTCCCGTATCCGAGTGGCAAATTACACATGGGGCATGTACGCAATTACACCATTGGCGATGTAGTTTCACGCTTCAAACGCATGAACGGTTTCAATGTCATGCAACCCATGGGCTGGGATGCTTTCGGCCTGCCGGCCGAAAACGCAGCAATCCAGAACAATGTACCACCAGCCCACTGGACCTACCAGAACATCGATTATATGAAAACCCAGCTTAAAAGCCTGGGGTTTGCATATGACTGGGGACGTGAGCTGGCCACCTGCAAACCCGACTATTATCGATGGGAACAATGGTTTTTTACCAAGCTGATTGAGAAAGGTCTTGCTTACAAAAAATTAGCCGTCGTCAATTGGGATCCCGTCGAACAAACCGTATTGGCAAACGAGCAAGTCGATGCTGAAGGCAGGGGCTGGCGATCCGGAGCTCTGGTCGAAAGACGCGAGATACCCCAGTGGTTTATCCGCATAACCCAGTATGCCGATGAATTGCTGGAGGAAATAGATGCCTTGGAGGGGTGGCCAGATGCTGTGCGCACCATGCAGCGCAACTGGATTGGCCGCTCGGAGGGAGTCGAGTTTGATTTTCAGGTCGAGCACTCTGATGAACTGATTCGCGTCTATACCACACGACCGGATACCGTCGCCGGGGTAACCTATATGGCGGTGGCTGCCGAGCATCCACTTGCCAAAGCGGCGGCAGAGGCCGATCCGCAAATAGCCGATTTTCTGCTCGAATGTGGCAAAACCGGTTCCTCGGAAGCCGCAATGGAAAAACTTGAGAAACGCGGGATGCCCCTCGGTATCAATGCTGTTAATCCGGTGACGGGCGAGGTGATACCGGTATGGGTTGGTAACTTTGTATTGATGAGCTACGGTACCGGAGCGGTAATGTCGGTTCCGGGCCACGATCAGCGAGATTGGGAATTTGCCAAGAAATATGACCTTCCCATCGTGCAGGTTGTTGACTCGACATCCAGAACGGTTGATATCAATGAAGGTGCTTTTGTCGACAAGGAAGACACCGTGTCGATCAACTCGGGTCAGTTTGATGGCCTTGATCTGTCTGCTTGTTTCGACGCCACAGCAGCCTTTTTGGTCGACAAGGCATCCGGTGAGCGCAAGGTGAATTATCGGCTTCGGGACTGGGGTGTTTCGAGGCAACGCTATTGGGGGTGTCCGATCCCGGTTATTTACGATGCAGACGGCAATGTGCATACAGTACCTGAATCGGATCTGCCTGTTCTACTGCCAGAAGACGTCGAATTTTCCGGCGTTAATTCTCCTATCAAGGATAACCCGGAGTTTGCCAAAACAACCGTTCCCGGTACCACGGACGAGGGCTTAAGGGAAACCGACACCTTTGATACCTTTTTTGAATCCAGTTGGTACTACGCGAGATTCTGTTGCCCGGACGCAGATTCAATGCTGGATGGAAGGGCTGATTACTGGCTGCCGGTAGATCAATATATTGGTGGAATAGAGCATGCCGTGCTGCACCTTTTGTATGCGCGCTTTTTTCACAAACTGATGCGTGACACCGGTCTGGTCAACAGTTCTGAGCCCTTTAATAACCTGCTGACTCAGGGAATGGTGGTAGCCGAAACGTTCTTTCGTGAAGACCAGCAAGGTAAAAAGACCTATTTTTCACCGAATGAGGTTGATTTAACTCTGGATGACAAGGGACGTATTGCCAGTGCGGTGTTGCTTGATGACAAGCAGCCGGTGCAGGTGGGGCGTATTGAAAAAATGTCAAAATCAAAGAATAACGGCGTTGATCCGCAAGAGATGATAGATCGCTATGGTGCTGACACGGTACGCCTGTTCTCAATGAGTGATACCCCTCCACATCAGTCGCTGGAATGGAAAGAAGGTGGAGTGGAGGGCATGCACCGTTTCCTGAAACGTCTTTGGCGTGCCATGAAAGAGGCTGATATTGATGCTGAGGCGGTGATTGAATCCAGCCAGCTGGATGACAAGGAAAAGGATTTGCGGCGGAAAACTCACGAGACGATTGCCAAGGTCTCTGATGATATGGGACGGCGTTTTACCTTCAATACGGCCATCGCGGCTATTATGGAGCTCTTTAACGAGACCAGCAGATTCAAGGCCGAATCAGTCAATGGCAAGGCGGTTGTGGCCGAAGCCTATCGTTCAATTGTATTGTTGTTGTCGCCCATCTCTCCCCACGTGACTCAAGAACTGTGGCAAGTGCTTGGCAACTCATCCCTGTTAATGGATGAAGAATGGCCGGTTGCGAATGAAGCCGCTATGGTTCGAGATGTGGTGAAGCTTGCTGTGCAGGTCAACGGTAAATTGCGCTCCACGATTGAGGTGGCGGCAGATGCCGATAAAAAGGCTTGTGAAGAGCAGGCGCTTGGCGATGAAAATGTACAGCGACACACTGAGGGGCTGACTGTGCGCAAGGTGATCGTAGTGCCTGGGCGTTTAATCAATATAGTGGCCAATTAGTGGTTGAAGATTTCGTCACCAACCGTTGATGCGTATCTTTTTTTAACCCTTGCCACCCTGGCCTGGGGTGGCAATGCAGTTGCTGGCCGGATGGCTAGCGACAGTTGGCTTCCGTTTACTGTGACCACAGTTCGCTGGTCATGTGTCGTCTTGCTTCTGATCCCCTTTGTCTGGCGACATGTGTGGCAGGAGCGGGTCTTGTTGCGACGTCACGCTGTGTTGTTGTTTCTGTTGGGCGGCGTCGGTATGGGTTGCTTCAACCTGCTAATGTACTTGGCACTGAACCATACCACTGCGATTAATGTCAGCATTGAACAGGCTTCAATGCCGGTGTTTATTATTCTGGCTAATTTTATTTTTCTGCGGCAAAGAGCGTCAATCCTGCAGTTATTCGGATTGCTGGTTGCCACTATCGGTGTGATCCTGACCGCGACTCAAGGCGATCCGTCATTGTTCTGGCAAAACGGGCTAAATCGGGGGGACGCCATCATGTTGCTGGCTTGTGTCTTTTACGCTGCTTATTCTTTCGGACTGCGCTGGAAACCGCCGGTAAGCTGGCACAGCTTTATTTTTGCCATGGCGGTGTCAGCGATGATGGTATCAGTGCCGTTTACCCTGGTTGAGTTGAGTAATGAGCAGCAGCACAATCCTGGTGTGGCCGGATGGTGGTTACTAGCCTATATCGTTCTGTTTCCATCGCTACTCGGGCAGCTTTTCTTCGCCCGAGGCGTCTCGCTGATCGGCGCAGCTCGTGCCGGTGTGTTTATCAACCTGGTGCCGATTTTTGGCGCTGTCCTGGCAGTTCTTATTTTACGCGAGAACTTTTACTGGTATCACGGTGTGGGTCTTTGCATGGTACTGGCAGGCATTGCGTTGGCAGAGAAAGGCAAACGATAAGCGCTGTAAATCGGGCACAATATCATGACGCTGATCAAGACCATCGGCTTCTAACCTTAAGCAGGATCACTGTTGTTGTCGATTTCTGTCGGTGTTACAACTCGGCGATCGGGTCCGGGCAATGGTCTCGCCGCTTGCAGGTCAGGCAATGTTGCCCAAGATAGAGTTCATCAACCCAATCCATTAATTCGGTAATGCTGTCTTTATCGTCAAACAGGAACCCGGCTTCAAAATTTCGCTTGTCTACCGATTTGGCACCCATACCAGCCCCGGTCAGATTGGCAGATCCGACAAAAGCGATACGCCCATCGATAATGACTGCTTTTGTGTGCACCCGCGGGCACAGCACACGTTCGAACAGTTCGCTGCGTAGTAGCGAGGGGCATTGGTCGAAGTCATCGCGAAACCGGGGGCCAGGTTCTTTGGCATGAATCAGCCGTACCGCTATCCCGGACTCGACCAGAGAGTCAAGCATATCGAGGAAGGGGCGGAAAGTTCCGTTAAACTCGACGTGAAGGTCTTTGATGTCGGCAGTGACCAGCCAGACAAATCGCCTCGCCATCGGTACGCGGTCACGGATGACCTCGGTGTAGATGTTGCGATTGAGCAGTAGTTTATGCATCTACAGTCACTTTACCAGTTGCAACGGTATGGTGTAAGGTCAGAAGCACTAATACAGAAATCGACAGGTTCTCTTATGCACCAATATTATAATGTTATAGCCTCAATGAAACGCGCTGGTCTGGCCGCGACCGTACTCTTGTTTGGCCTGCTGAATACAGGTTCTGTAAACGCAGCAGACGGGATGGTGGTGCTGAAGAGTTCGCATAGCGTTTCAGCAACGCTGGACAAGCTGGAAGCCATTCTGAATGACAAGGGTATGAAGATTTTTACTCGAGTCCCACATGCAGAAGGAGCTGCCAATGCCGGTCTGGAATTGCGACCCACCGAGTTACTGCTGTTTGGCAATCCCAAGATCGGGACACCGTTAATGAATTGTGCGCAATCGATTGCTATCGATCTACCGCAGAAAGCTTTGGCCTGGGAAGATGAAAATGGCCAAACCTGGCTTGCCTACAATGATCCGGCATGGCTCAAGAGTCGTCATGCGGCTGAGGGTTGTGATGCGGTGTTTGACAAGGTAGCTGGGGCTTTGGCGAATTTTGCTGCGGCTGCTACCGCTCCCTGAGAATAGTATTCCGGCAGGAAACTCCGGCGACTTTTATCAGGCGAGTCAGATCGATACGAGTCAATCGATAAACGATAGATAACGCAAAAACAGATCTGTCATGAATCAGCTGCCCAATCAACACCAGCTCAATCGATTCAAGCCCAATCGATCCAGCCCCAATCGATTCAGGCCGGGTCGATCAAAAACCTGGCTTTCTGTAAAATCTCTCGGGCTGGTGTGGGGATTGTTGTTGGTTGTACAAGCGTGTGGTTTTGCGCCAAGAGGCAGCGTTTCCGGGGCGACTGAGCTTGGGGCAATTTTCGTCGATGCGCAAAGAGACGTGCCAATCGCGTCTCTATTGACAGAAAAGATTCGATCACAAGGGTTGCAACTCGCCCCGAACAGAGACGTGGCCAATATTCTGGTGCGGCTTACCGACGAAGATCAGGGTCAAAGGGTATTGTCTGTTCAGAGTGAAGGCAAGGTCAGTGAATTTGAATTACGTCATGACGTTGCGCTGCTGGTGGTGCAGGCCGAGCCCGGCACAGTTGCTGTTTACCAACCTGGCCTGAAGGCCAATAGAGTCTCGGTTGTACGTGAGTACACCTACGACGAGACTGGCGTACTCGGAAAAGAAGACGAAGCGTCAATTCTCAAAAACGAGATGCGCGACGAGCTGGCGAGAAATCTCCTGCTAAGAATTATTGCCTCTGTGCAGTAAGCCCGCCTGTTCTGCAGCATTCAAGCATCAGCTTCCTGCCATCAGCTTTTAGTAGCCACGACTGATATCCACCAGTCCGCTCAAGGGCTCACCCGCTTCAAAACGTTTAATGTTGTCGGCGATTTGCTTGATGGATTCGGAGGCTTGAGTTGGCCCGGCTACATGTGGTGTGACAACAATCTTCGGATGGTGCCAGAACGGATGCCCGGCTGGCAAAGGTTCAGGCTCTGTCACATCGAGTAGTGCTCCGCTGAGTTGCTCAACTTCCAGTGCGGCCAGCAGATCTTCATTGTGGACATGCCTGCCACGGGCGGCATTGATTAAATAGGCACCCTTGGGTAGCTGATTGAATATCTCCCTGTTGAGTATCCGTGTTGTTTCCGGCGTCAGTGGTAACAGGCAGACAAGTGCATCGACTTGTGAGAGAAAAGCCGGAATCTGTTCCTGACCATGGTAGCAGTCTACCCCGTCAAGCGTTTTTTCCCTGCGAGACCATCCCTTCACCTTGTAACCATTAAGCAAAAGTCTGCTGGCAACGACACTGCCGATGGCACCGATTCCCAATATACCCACGGTGAATTTATGCGCATGCCGGTCCCTCGGTGTTTCGTCCCAATGTTCCGCACCTTGTGCCAGCGCGTAGTGTGTCATTGAGCGTTGCGCATGTAATACGCCGTACAACACGTATTCGGCAATTTTTTCACCCATGCCCGCGTCTTCAAGTCTGGCAATAGGTACGTTGGCAGGTAAGCCGGGATGGTCGAGCAAATGATCAACGCCAGCGGCGATTGAAAAAATACACTGCAAGTCTGGTTGTTGATCGAAGAAATCTTCAGGGGGATTCCAGACAATGGCATATTTGGATTGATTTGTCTGTGGCCAGATGGCTATCTGATGCTCAGGCAGTTCCGCCCGGAGCTGAGACTCGACCACATCGCGGTCTTCATTGTTGTAATAAAAAATTATCGACATAGTTGCTACTGACGCTGCCCGAATTTCAGAAACCAAAAGGGTATCACCTCAGAATCGCAACAGCGATCCCGGGTATTTGCTGAGAGGCCCGGAAAAAATCCACTAAGTGTCGCCGGGGACGCCATAGGAAGGCGCGGCTTCCGGATCAAGTGCACGGGTTCGATAGTCTTCAGCTTGAGGCTGATAGAGCTTCCAGAGTTCCTTCAGAGCCGTTAGCGGATTCGCCTCATCCCAGTCGACCCTGAGATCGACAATTGGCCAACTGGCATCCTGGGCGACCATGACCCCGGCTGATTTGACAGGGCCAGCCTCGCCACCTGCTGCTTCTCCTGCCAGCAGTGCACCAATAAGGCGCTCGGCGAGAGCACCTGTCGTTGATTCGAAACTTTCAACGATTGCCTCGGGGACTTTTTCGTTCGCCAGTAAATTCCCCGCCGACACGCAATTGGAGCCGACAGCCCCCGCGTACAAACCGAGGGCTTTGTCGCCACTATAAAAAACTGCCGAGCCGGTGTGATCGATCAATGCCAGCTGCCTGTGTTCAACAGCAGGTGTGGATTGAACGACTTGTTGCAACGCCTCCTCAGCGCTTAGCCCCTGTCTGCAAAGTTCCAGCAGTGCAGGCCCGAGCGCAGGGTCAGTTACGTTCTGTGAAAGAGCAGCACCAACGCCACTGCTGACACGAGCACATCGACTTGCCACGCAAATACTGGAAGAGGTGACTGCGACACCCAGTTGCCCGCTGTCAGCGCATCTTGCAGCAATTGAAAAAGTCATATACCGACTCCAGATGATTTTCGGAAATGTCCGGTTTAATTCCAGCACAGGAATAAACCAGACATTCCCCGAGTTAATAAGTTAATGAGTTAATGGGAGGCCGTTGTTTGAATTGGCAATAGTGCTGTGCCAAAGTGATGCGATGACAAAGACTCTGGCACAACTGTCCTCTGACCTTGGTAGCTATCGTACTACAGCCAGTGAATTGGTGGAGAACGCCTGGCATCAGTTTGATCAGTCCGGAGATCAGCAGCTATTTACTATCGAATTGCGCGAGTCCTCACTGAAAGAGGCTGAGGTAATTGACGCAGAACGCGCAAACGGGATCTTGCGCTCGAGGTTTGCCGGAATACCGATCACCATAAAAGATCTTTTTGATCTTCAGGGTTGTGTGACCATGGCTGGCTCCCGCGCGTTGGCAGATGCCGAGCCGTCGCGGAATACAGCTCCCTGTATCGAGTCGCTGATCCGCGCCGGTTTCATCATATTGGGCAAGGTCAACATGACCGAGTTTGCCTTTTCAGGGCTTGGCCTGAACCCACACTTCGGAACTCCCGCTAATCCTCGATTTGGCGAAGAGGGGCTTTTGTCAGCGGCAAGCAAGAGCGCTGCTATTGCCTCTACACAACGAATTCCCGGAGGCTCAAGTTCAGGTAGCGCCGTCTCTGTCGCAAGCGGCCTGGTCGCCGCCAGTATTGGCACTGATACCGGAGGATCGGTCAGGATCCCGGCATCTTTTTGCGGTGTGACTGGTTATAAACCCGAGACATCCCTGGTCAATGGGGCTGGAGTAATACCCCTGTCACCCAGTCTGGATAGTGTGGGGCCATTGGCGAATAGCGTGAAGTGTTGTGCTGACCTGACTGCGATTATGGCTGACTCTCTTCCGATTGAATTGGGTGAAGTCGATATCTCTCAACTCAATATTTTGATACCCGATAATGTTGTATGGCATGTGAGCCAACAGGTTGGTGACAGAGTGCTCGAAGCTGTCAAGCGACTGTCTGATTCAGGTGCAAGCTGCGTCTTCCGTTCGTCGCCCTTGATCGATGATGTTCTGGGTTCCGGTGTGCAGGGGATCGTTGCCGGCTTTGAATCCTTTCATTGGCATCGAGATCTGCTTGCAAGCCACGGCGATATGTATGATCCCAGAGTTCGCGTGCGTATTGAAACGGGGGCTCAAATAAGCGAAAGCGAATATGAGCAAGCATTGATAACGCTGCAGCGTTACCGTTTGCAGCAGTTACAGGAATGGCGAGACTACGATGCGGTGATCTGGCCCACCACTGCCGTCACAGCTCCCGGCTTTGATGAACTGATTAGTGACACTGACTACGATGCGATTAACCAGCTGGTGCTGCGCAACACGGCTATTACCAATGTACTTGATGCTGCCAGCATCAGTCTGCCACTGCCGACCTCTACCCATGCTTCACCAGCTGGCCTGATGCTGTCCAGTCCAGCTGGGGAAGCGGACAGGCTCTTGGCTGTAGCCAGTGCAATTGAAAAAATTATTGCCTGACCTTTGAAACGTTGATGGTTGCTGTCGGCAAGAACGTACTGAGGCATTCCCCGCCTTCGCAGATGAGGGCGGGGTTGGTTGGCAAGAACCTAACTTTTGGCCGGATAATCTCTGGTGGCAGCGCCGGTGTAGACCTGACGGGGTCGACCGATACGGAATTCCGGATCTTCGTGCATTTCATTCCAGTGTGAGATCCAGCCAACCGTTCTTGCCATCGCAAACATCACAGTGAACATATTCATGGGGATTCCCAGTGCTCGTAAAATGATGCCTGAATAGAAATCAACGTTCGGATAAAGCTGGCGCTCTTTAAAATAGTCATCAGCCAGTGTTTTTTCTTCCAGCTCCATCGCCAGATTGAACAGGGGTTGATCACCACCGAGATCGTCCAGAATTTCGTGACACATTTTCTGAATAATTTTTGCCCGAGGATCAAAGTTTTTGTAAACCCGGTGCCCAAAACCCATCAGACGAAATGGGTCATTCTTGTCCTTTGCGCGATCTATGGTTTTTTCTATCGTTTCGCCAGAGTCATGTATTGCATCGAGCATGTTCATAACGGCTTCATTTGCCCCGCCATGCGCCGGGCCCCAAAGGCTGGCAACTCCGGTTGCAATAGAGGCGAAAGGATTGGCACCGGAACTACCCGCCATTCTTACTGTAGAGGTACTGGCGTTCTGTTCATGATCTGCATGCAATATCAGTATCAGCTCAAGCGCTTTTACTGCGACCTGGTTGGGCTGGTATTCTTCGGCTGGCACGGCAAACATGAGTCGAGTGAAATTTTCCACATAGGACAGTGAATTGTCCGGGTACATAAATGGCTGACCGCGAGAGTGGTTGTAACAGTAGGAAGCGATGGTGGGCATTTTGGCAATAAGCCGCTGTGCCGAGATTTCTCTGTGTTTCGGATCGTTGATATCGATGGAATCATGATAGAACGATGACAACGCTCCCACTGTACCCAGTAACATGGCCATCGGGTGTGCGTCGTAGCGGAAACCATTGATAAAGTCACGAATGTTCTCGTGAACCATGGTGTGATTTTTTATGATGTCAGTGAAGTCATCATATTGTTCCGGCGTAGGCAGTTCGCCATACATGAGCAGATAACAAACTTCCAGATAGGTGCTGTGCTCAGCCAACTGTTCTATCGGGTAGCCTCGGTAAAGGAGTATTCCTTTTTCGCCATCGATAAAGGTGATCGAACTCTTGCAGCTGGCAGTTGTTGCATAACCCGGATCGTAGGTGAAGATACCAGCATCCTTGTAGAGCCTTCTAACATCGGCTACGTCTGGGCCATGAGTACCACTGATCATCGGTAGCTCTGAGCTCTTCCCTGTTGTTGTCGTTAATTTGCTGGTTTCAGACATTATTTCGTCACCTATTGATTGTTTATGCCGACCATTATCGTAGTAAGCCGGTCCAGTAACCTGTGCTTGTTGCCGGGTTACCATGGATGAGCCGTTTTATGTGCGTGTTTCAGTAGTGTTTACTGGTATCGCTTCGGCCTTGTGATATTGCTTTAATAGCGGCAATTTGCCGGATATTTATACATCTGCCAGATATTTACATCTACTCGCAGGTAGATATCGACCCATTCGGATCGGTCAATCTCAAGTCGATCGTTCAGAAGCGAACATCCGGTGCGACCATTCAGGTTCGAACACCCAGATATCGTCAGCCAGGTTCGCTCTGATCAGAAGCAGCTGAGTTGATACAACATCGGCCGAGTTGGCCGGTTTGTGACACGATTCAAGCTGGAATCGCCTGTGTTCGGTCTTTTCTTCCCGTGATACAGACACATCGGTGCTACCAGTTCTCAGTATATCCGCTTTGCGTGGGTGCGTCATTTTATAGAGATTATTAGCATGGAATCTTTGGTTTGCCGATAACTGGCAGACTGATCATGCACTTGCGTAATCTTTATGATATTTGCCATTCAATCGCGTAGAGATCGCGACAGAACGCCGCAGGATCTGCGGCGCGAGATAGTCCGCAGTTTGAGCGAGTAGGACGTTGCAAACGTCAATCAATTAGCAGTCAAGCCGATATTTCCTTCAATGCTGAAGTTATTCAACTCCAATAACTGTGTGTGTCTACCCACAGCTACCCAACCTACCCGCATGTCGGAACCCAACTGTGCTGCAGCATCGCAACGCGGGGAAGATCATGCGGTTGAAAAGAGCACGAATGGAGGATGCCGGTCACACTCGGGTTGTCGATAAAAAAATAAATCTGCCTAGACAGATGACAACAAAGACAACGGACACGATGTGTGCATACAGGTTTATTCTCAAAGCAGGGGGGCAGAAATGTCCCCCTTTTTTTTGGTTGTTACTACCGCTGTTGATCACGTCACATTCTTTTGTAAAGCCCTATTGATGCAGTGCTCCGGTACGACTGGACAGCTTCGGTCCTGAAATTTGTCAAGGTTGAACTAAACTAGGTTGGTTGGGCGGGTAATACCGGCCAGTTCAGCTTGCTTTATTCATGAAGGCGAAATCAGTGTTCAAGAAGCCCGTTGAAATCGCAGCGTTACGTGATGATGTTGCTCAATCCAGACAATGCGGCCAGTGTGCTGGCCAATCCCGGTTGTTGAAAACATTATCGGTATTGGTTCTGTGCTGGCTGAGCCTGATTGGCAGTGGCTGTGTTTATGGTCCCGATGGGCCACGTGGAGCGCGTGGCGGTGATGACTATCGGCGTGTGGTAGCTGTGATGGGCGCGATAGGGAATTCCGGATCAGGACAGAGCCAGCGCATCAATTCACTGCTTGAGAAGCAACTGTTTGAAAGTGGCAAACTGGAACATGTGCCATACCGATTTGTGCGACAGAGCCTGGGGCAAGAGTTTCATCAGACGCTGATTACTGAATACAGTAACTATGGAGACTTGTCAGGCAGTTCTCTGGAGCGTCTCGCTGAAGCCCGTTTGCCGGCCCAATATGCGATGTTTATCAAGCTTGAGCACAATGAGACGTCCAAATCGGAACCTACCCTGTTGCCGGTAAGAAATCGCTACGGTGACGTGCTCAATGACCGCATGCAGGTCACCCTCTCGCATCGAAGACATGTTGTCGTCTCGGCAACGGTATACAACATATATACCGGCGATCTGGCCTGGCAGCGTGCTTTTGAAAGTATTCCGGAAGCCACTAACAGTTATGTCGAATACTCAGGTAGCAGCTTTGCCGGTTCCGTAGCCGCGCAAGTTGCCAATTCCTTTGTCAACGGCAGACGAGTTGATCGGCACCCTCCCGCACCAAACGAAAATACTGCTATCCGTGAAGCGGTGCGTGAGATAGTCCATAACCTGCTGACCGGCCCACGCAGACTGTAAATGGTTGCGCCTTTCACAAGCCATTCCGACACCCTGAAAAATCGACACAATTTGTGACAATTGTCGCAAGGCCTTTATCTGCGTGACAAGTATCCCAAAACCGGCTTCTAGTGGCCTTACAAGGTCAAAAAATAGCGTTTTCACCTGAATCGCGCCTGATCTGCTGGTGTGCTCTCCAAATTGATAGGATACAATCGCCGCAACCGAAGTAGGGCTGCGTACAACCGGTGTTTGCACCTGTACAAATGTATTTGGGGAAGACGGTTTGTCACCTCCTTTTCGGTTCCTGAACGAACCATTTTGTGAGGATTTCATTTATGAAAGCTATTAAGTTTGCAGCAGCGGCAGTAATGTCATTTGCTGCCGTATCTGCGCAGGCGGGTACACTCGACGATGTAAAAGCCCGAGGCGAATTGAACTGTGTCGTTAGTACAGGTCTGGTCGGTTTCGCGGCTCCTGATGCTGACGGCAAATGGGCTGGTTTTGATGTGGACTTCTGTCGTGCAGTTGCAGCTGCCGTGTTGGGAGACGCCGACAAAGTTAAATTTGTTCCGTCTACCGGTAAAACCCGTTTCACGCTGTTGAATTCTGGTGAAGGCGACATCCTGTTTCGCAACACGACCGAGACCATGAGTCGTGATGCTGACTTGAAACTGAGCTTCCTGCCAGTCAACTACTATGACGGTCAAGGCTTCATGGTACCCAAGGCTCTTGGTGTAGCATCTGCCAAAGATCTTGATGGTGCTTCTATTTGCATCCAGACCGGTACTACCACCGAATTGAATCTGGCAGATTTTTTCCGCATCAACAATATCTCTTACGAGCCAGTGCCGATCGAAACCAACGAAGAAGCCAAAACCAACTACCTCGCCGAGCGCTGTGATGTTTACACCACTGATGCTTCAGGTTTGGCTGCAACTCGTGCCGCATTCGAAGCTCCCGACGATCACGTTCTGTTGCCAGAAATCATCTCCAAAGAGCCACTGGGTGGTGCTGTCCGTCACGGTGATGATCAGTGGGCCGATATCGGCAAGTGGGTCGTGAATGCGCTGATCTCTGCTGAAGAAGCAGGTATCACAATGGACAACGTTGCCGAATTGGGTAAGGCTGCCGGCGACAACCCGACCGTTAACCGCATGCTGGGTACCGAAGGTGACTTCGGTTCAATGATCGGCCTCGACGCCCAGTGGGCGATGCGTGCCATCATGGCTGTGGGCAACTATGGTGAAATTTTCGATCGCCATATCGGCCCGGACACCGCGATTGCTCTGCAGCGTGGCTTGAACGCACAATGGAAAGACGGCGGCATCCTGTACTCCGCTCCAATCCGTTAATAGTAGTAAAACCATAGGCTTCCGTAGCGATCGGGTGTTTTACTCGTTCAGTGGTAAGCTCTATAGTAGTCAGGCGCGCCGAATGATTCGGCGCGCTTTTTTTACATCTCTATTCCTCTCTTTCCCTGGAAAGATTTTCCAGGGCTGATCGAGCGCCAAGGCTCGACCGCGACGGTCGTTGCCGGGGTGAGTGGTTATTGATGTGGACTCCGCTAATTCAATCTGCGATGTGAGGACAGCATGAGCTCTCAAGTGTCAGGTCACGCTGAAAACGTTGTTACTACGGACAGAAGAGGGCTTCTGTCGAGAATCTGGAACGACAAGGAAACTCGTTCCGTTATCATTCAGGTGCTGGCACTGGCTCTAATCTGTGCTTTTTTTGCCTATATCATCCGCAATGCTGTTGTTAACCTCGAGGCTATTGGCAAGGGGTTTAGTTTTGACTTTTTATGGCAGCCTGCCAGCTACGATATAAACCAGCATCTCATTGAGTACACCTCAAGATCGTCACACTTCAGGGCAATGATCGTTGGCCTGATCAACACGGTATTAGTGGCGATAGCCGGCATTGTATTGGCCACGGTGCTGGGCTTTGCTCTGGGGGTTTTACGTCTTTCCAAAAACTGGCTGACCAACAAGCTGGCTCACGTGTATATCGAGTACATGAGAAATGTACCGATTCTGCTTCATATACTACTGGTTCATGGCATTATTGTTCATACATTGCCGCGCCCCAAGTCGGCGATGAATTTTGGCGACACGGTGTTTCTTTCCAATCGTGGCCTGGTATCACCGACGCCACATCCTGAACCCCTTTTCTGGATTGTGGCAGCGATGTTTGTTGCCGGAGTCATATTTGCGATTTTGTTCAGGCGCTGGGCCAGGCGGGTGCAGGATCAAACCGGAAAGATCTACCCGGTATTCTGGATCTCGCTGTTGGCGGTTATCGTTGTACCGGTAGCCCTGTATTTTCTTCTGGGTTCGCCAATCCAGTGGGAAGTACCTGCGCTTAAAGGGTTCAATTTCAAGGGAGGCTGGAACATAAGGCCGGAATTTATCGCACTGTGGCTTGCCTTGTCTCTTTACACAGCTGCCTTCATCGGCGAGATAGTGCGTGCCGGTATTACTGCCGTCAACTATGGCCAGACCGAGGCCAGTGCCGCTTTGGGCCTGTCTCGTGGCCGCACCCTGAATCTGGTGGTTATTCCTCAGGCACTGCGTGTCATCGTTCCCCCGCTGTCGAGTCAGTATCTCAATATCACCAAAAACTCGTCGCTCGCTATCGCTATTGGCTATATGGATGTGACTGCGACCATCGGAGGTATATCGCTGAACCAGACCGGGCGGGAAATGGAGTGCATGATGATCGTGATGTTGATCTATCTGATTTTGTCGCTGCTCATTTCCACATTTATGAACTGGTATAACAACCGAATCAAGCTGGTGGAGAGATAAGATGACCACTGAATCTACTCAAGCAGGCGCCGGCGCGGACCCCTACAAACAGCATTATGAGCCCGGCACACACCCGGACTTGCCTCCGCCTTTTGCCACCAGTGGCCCGCTGTTGTGGCTGAGAGAAAACCTTTTTTCATCACCAGCCAACATCGTGATGAGTCTGGTCAGCCTGTTTCTGTTGTACAAAATACTTCCGGGCGTGATTGATTGGGCCGTGCTTGATGCGGCGTTTACCGGAGCTGATCGCAATGAATGCCGGGCCAAGGCATCAGGTGCTTGTTGGGCTTTCATCAGTGAGAGACTCCGCTTGTTTACCTTCGGTTTCTACCCTGTCGAAGAACGCTGGCGTGTCTGGCTTGCCTTTGTGTTGCTGGTTGTCGTGGTGGTTGCCGTGCTGTGGGAAAAGTGCCCCTTCCGCAAGCCATTGTTATGGTTTGGTATTGTCTATCCGCTGGTTGCCGGCTGGTTGCTGGTCGGTGGAATGGGTTTGACGCCGGTATCAACCGACAAATTTGGTGGCATCATGCTGACCCTGGTTATCGGGGTGACCGGGATTGCTTTCTCGTTGCCTATTGGTATTGTGCTGGCGCTGGGGCGTCAGTCGAATTTACCGATCATCAAATACAGCTGTGTGGGTTTTATTGAGTTCATTCGTGGAGTGCCTCTGATCACGCTGCTTTTTGTCGCCTCCACCATGCTCAGCTATTTTCTGCCGCCCGGTACCTCTTTCGACTTATTGCTGCGCGTATTGATCATGGTGACCCTGTTTTCGGCTGCTTATATGGCTGAGGTTATCCGGGGTGGTCTGCAGGCGATACCAAAGGGACAAATCGAGGCCGCAGATGCCATGGGGCTCAAATACTGGCCATCGATGCGGCTGATTGTGTTGCCCCAGGCGTTGAAAATTTCGATTCCGGGGATCGTGAATACCTTTATCGGTCTCTTCAAGGACACCACGCTGGTGATTATTATCGGTCTGCTTGATCCCCTGGGTATTGGGCGAGCCTCGCTGGCTGACACTAAATGGAACGGATTGACCTACGAGGTTTATCTGTTTGTTGCGCTGTTTTTCTTTGTAGCCTGTTTTGCAATGGCGCGCTACTCACTTTACCTTGAGAACAAGCTTCACACCGGGCATAAGCGATGACGCTTGGCGGTATGGCGATCATCCGATGACAGGAAGAGAATTATGACTGAGACAACAAATGACGCGGCTGCAGTGAATAACCAGCTAGGCGATGTTGCGATCAAAATTCGCGATATGCACAAATGGTACGGGCAGTTTCATGTGCTGAAGGACATCAATCTGGATGTGCATCAGGGCGAGAGGATTGTTGTGTGCGGCCCATCGGGTTCAGGCAAGTCGACGATGATTCGATGCATCAATCGGCTTGAAGAGCATCAAAAGGGCGACATCATTGTTGATGGTGTTGAGCTGACCAACGACCTGAAAAACATTGAAGCCGTGCGGCGGGAAGTCGGTATGGTATTTCAGCACTTCAATCTGTTTCCACATCTAACGGTGCTTGAAAACTGCACATTAGCGCCGATTTGGGTCAGAAAGCAGCCCAAAGCAGAAGCGGAAGCCACCGCCCGCAAATACCTTGAAAGGGTAAAAATCCCGGAACAAGCTGACAAATTCCCCGGTCAGCTCTCTGGTGGTCAACAGCAGCGCGTGGCTATTGCCCGCTCCCTGTGCATGAGCCCCAAAATTATGCTGTTTGATGAGCCTACCTCGGCCCTTGACCCTGAAATGATCAAAGAAGTCCTCGATGTCATGATTGAATTGGCGCGCGAGGGGATGACAATGATCTGTGTTACCCATGAGATGGGCTTTGCCAAGACAGTGGCAAACCGGGTGATATTCATGGATGAGGGGCAGATTATTGAAGAAAACGAGCCTCAGGAATTTTTCAACAACCCGCAATCTGAACGAACCCAGTTGTTCCTGAGCCAGATTTTGCAGCACTAGATCCAGCTGCAGGAACAAAATTTTTAGTTTCCGGTCGGCACATCCGCTGCCGACTACCGTCGGGATTGTCTTGCTACAGACGTGACATGCTGTAATTCAGCAACAAAGCGAGCCGATCCTGCATTTGTCAGTGCAAACTTTTCCAGCTGATCTACACTCCAGCCACTTGTCAGTTGTTGACATAGTCTTGGCCCACATAGCATAATTCGCGGCTTGGTTTCGGAGGGGTTCCCGAGCGGTCAAAGGGGGCAGACTGTAAATCTGCTGCTTCGGCTTCGGAGGTTCGAATCCTCCTCCCTCCACCAGTCTTTGTTGTGGCCCAGTGATAACTGGCCTGGCGATAACAGGAAAAATGCAAATTTGTCGATATTTGTCGGTTTTTTTGCAGTTTGCAGATCGCCAAGGGTTTGTTGTGTCAGAGCTAATAAGCGCTTAGACAGCATTTGTTGTTCAGGCTACAAGTAGAAAGGGGGTCCTTGGGCCTCGCAAGCCCTGGCCAGTGCCAAGCTGAAGAGGGTTGTTTTGAGTGTTACCCGGGCGGGTGTAGTTCAATGGTAGAACCTCAGCCTTCCAAGCTGATGATGTGGGTTCGATCCCCATCACCCGCTCCAAAGTCTGGTCTGGTAGTACACGGATCAGAAC
>CALFCE010000372.1 GCA_937951215.1 uncultured Granulosicoccaceae bacterium | reverse complement strand
GTTGCATTGCCGTAGCAACCGAGATGATCAGCGCGATGCTGATCAGTGATGATAAACAGGAAGTTGGGTTGCTTGTTCATTGCAAAATCTCGGGGAAAGGTCTCGGCGAATAATCTTTTGGAAAAGTCTCGGTGGCTGGCCTTTAAAATCAAGCTGTTTGCGAGTGACTTGATTTTCGATCAAATAAGATGAGTGCGATACCGAGTACGATGGCCGGAATATGCAGTAGTGGGCTAATCAGCAAACAGCCGAAGGCCGTGAACATACGCAGTGCTATTTCCACCCCCGTCAACTTGCGCAGGTCAAAGCCTGACAAGGCTGATGAGAACAGCCAGATACACAGGCAGGTTCTGGCAATGATCCATAGAAAAGGGAGAAGACTGAATTCCTCGATGATCAGCACTGTTGGATAGAAAGCAAAAATAAACGGGATAATAAATTTTGCCATTCCCAGCCGAAATGACATCAAAGCCGTCATCAATGGGTTGGCCCCGGCAATGGGGGCTGCAGCATAGGCAGCGATAGCAACAGGAGGAGTCAATGAGGAAGCAACACCATAATAAAAGACGAACATGTGGGCTGTCAGCATAGAGACACCCAGTGCCTGAATCGCCGGCCCCATCACCAGAATAATAATAAGATAAGCAGGCAGGGTGGGCATACCCATTCCCAGTATCAGTGCCCCGGCCATAGCGACAGCCAAGGCAGAAAAGAGGCTTTCACCGCGGATCGCACCAATGACATTTGCCAATTTCAGACCCAGCCCGGTCGAATCAAGCGAGCCCACCAATATGCCAATGGCTGCTATCGCAATCAGTAGCAATGCGCCGGATTCAGCCCCTTTTAAAAACGAACGCCAGACTCGCAACGGATCACGCCGTACCTCAGGGTTTATCAGGCACAGGCCGAGCAAGACAAGCACCGCATAAAAGCCAGCTGCCGAGGTCGATAATCCCATCACCAGGGACGCAATGACAGTAACTATCGGTCCAATGAACAAAACCGAGTTGATAACATCGATACGAGTGATGCTGTCATCAATCGTCAGTGGCTGAACCACAATCTGTTGTCTACGGGATTCCACAGTGACTGCCGAAAAGAGGCTGAAATAGTAGAAAAGTGCTGGTAACAACGCTGCGACGATTATGTTCAGGTAACCCACGCCGGTCAGGTCAGCCATCACCAGCGCTGCCGCGCCCATGATCGGTGGCATGATTTGTCCACCTGACGATGCGGTCGCTTCAATCCCTGCGGCAAAGGTCGGACTGAAGCCGCGTTTTTTAATCATTGGAATAGTGAATGTACCGGTACCTACAATATTGGCTACAGTCGAGCCTGACATAGTGCCAAACAGGGAAGAGGCGAGTATTGCCGCGTGCGCAGGGCCACCCCTGGTCCTGCGAGTAGCCAGAAAGGCAAACTTCAACAAGGTGTCGCCAGCGCCGGTGCCCTCCAGCAGCACACCAAAGATAATAAAAACGAAAACCGTGCTGAGCACGATATTGGTTATGGATCCAAACACACCCTTGTTGGTGTTATACCAGAGTGCTTCCGCCACTTCTTTCGAGGAGAAGCCGGCATGTGCCAATATGCCGGGAAGGTCCTGACCGAACAATAAGTAAACGACGCCAAAACTGCCGACTAAAAACAAACCCCAGCCCCACAGGCGTCGACATAATTCCAGGAAAACAACCAGACCGGCAAAAGCCGGCCAGGCATCGCGCGAGGAGACATCGTACAACGCAGTTTCCATCTGTGTTTGCACGAAATAGAAACTCCAGATCGACCACAAACCGGCTATCAAAAGCCCACAATCGATCAGTAGTTTGGCAGCAGGTAAGCGAGGTGGTGACTTTTGTTCGGCAAGGCGTCTTCTGGAGACGGCAATGGCGACGAGCAGCGACAGGGCAAAGCCCAGCGCGCGGTGCAGTTTGGGATCAACCAAACCAACCCCGGCGCTGTAGAGTGCAATAAGTCCCAGCGCCAGACAGGCGCTGGTAGTCAGTATGGCTGCGATGGCCGAGTGCCTGGTCACAGCCCGCTACACGGATTAGGGTTGATCGACCAACGGTGTGCTCTGTGGCGGCACTTGTCAGTGAACAGTTGCACCGTATTGTTCTGTCAGGTCAGGGTTTTATCGCGTCCGGAATTTCAATACCCGCTTCCATATAGTAACGGGCAGCGCCGGGATGCAGAGGAACATTCACTGATGTGAAGGCGGTTTCAGGTGTTACCGCTTTCAGAAAAAAAGCGGTTGCATGAACCTCTTCCAGATTTTCCCAGAACGCTTTGGTCGCTTTATACACGACTTCTTCATCCATGCCAGCGCGAGTTCCAACAAACTGGGTGAAACCCAGTGCCGTGATTTCCCCACTGGTGAGTTGCCCCTTGTAAACCCCGCCATCGAATTTCAGCATGCCACGACCCGGGCGACCAAACAAAGCCTGCATGGGTTCACTATCAAGCACAGCCTCGGGTATCGACAGAATGCGAAATTCACCTGACAGGCCGTAGCGTTCAATATTGGCTGAACCCACTTCCGCCGGGCGTACCATCATGTCAATTTTTCCATCGGCCAAAGCAGTGTAGCCCTCGCCCCAGCTCAGGCGCACGGCTTTGTAGTCCTTGCCTGCTTCATATCCTGTGATGATTTTAATTAATGCTTCAGATGTCGCAGACGCCGATCCCGCCGGTGGACCCGTGAATACGGTTTTGCCTTTGATATCTTCCCAGCTCTCGATACCGGAACCCGACAATGTCACCGGATGATAGGCACCTGCCTTGAAGCCAAGAATTGCTCGCAGATTGCCAGACAACTCCGCGGCACCCTCAACGTTTTCATACATTCTTTTTTGGCCGGCCATCAGATTAACCAATGATGGAACACTGGAGAAAAAATCGATTTCGCCTTTAGCGCCTTTAAGCATGGATTTTGTCAGTGTTTGTCCAGCATTGACCTGTATTTCAACATCGGCCTTGGCAGCCTGATTGGAAAACGCGACAAACATCGCATGTACCGGATCGCCAACACCCGCAGTTTCGCCTTTGTAAATTTCAGCGGCAGCAGTCGATGGCAAAGTGACAGCCAGCGCTGTCAGGGCTGCAGCAAAAATTGAATTGTGGAACAGTTTCATTTGGAACCTCCTCTTATCGTTCGATTTGTAGTATACCCGAGATACAGCGGGGCCCAGGCGGTTCAATTCGCCTTAATCCTGTTCTCCGGAGACAAACTGCCACCCCCCCGATTCTGCTATTCTAACAGCGATGAATCACCGTGAATTCCTTGCTGCGCTTACCCGGGAGCAACGGGCAGAGTTAACAGCCAAATCGGATAGACCGGCTCTGAAACGGCTCCTGGTCTGGTTGTTACTGTGCGGTGCAAATACGTTGTGGCTGCTCTCAGCGAGCGGGTTTATGCTGTTGCTGCCCTTGCTAATGCAGGGGCTGCTGCTGATCACGCTTTTCCATTTGTTGCATGAGGCGGTGCACGACACACCCTTTGCCAGCAAGTCGCTTAATTGCTGGGTTGCCTTGTTTACAGGGCTGGCGCTGTTTATTCCACCGCTCTGGTTCCGCTACTTTCATCATGCGCATCATCGGTATACGCAGGATCCGAAAAATGATCCGGAATTGGAAGAGCCAAAACCTGCCAATCGCAGGCAGTGGGTATGGCATTTATCCGGTATCCGAATCTGGTCTTCACAAGGGGCAACCTTATGGTCATGGTTGTGGCGAACAGGTTCTGAAGTTTACATACCTGATCGTCATCGCCGCAGCGTGCGCAAAGAAATCTGGCTGATGTGGATTTGCTATGGATTGTGTTTGTTGATATCACTGGCCTTGCAAACACAGCTGTTGTTACTGGTTTGGATACTACCGCTTATCCTTGGGCAGCCGTTTCTGCGCTTGTATTTGCTGGCTGAACATACCGGGTGTGAACACACCTCCGATATGTTTGCAAACACCCGTACTGTGTTGGCTCATCCTCTTCTGCGCTGGTTTACCTGGAATATGCCCTATCACGCTGAACATCATGCCTACCCGACGGTGCCGTTTCACCAGCTACCGAAATTGCACACTTTAATGCTGGATAATTTACAAAAAACTGAGCCGGGGTATGTGACCTTTAACAAGGATTTTTGGCGAACCCTGCCAGCCAGTGATCGCTCGCTTGGCAGTCAGCAATCTTGATAACTCTTATTTTAACGAAAATTATTACTTATGATTACACACTCGGTATTTTTCAAACTCTCTCATGAGATTGGTTCTGCTGCCGAAAAAACCTTCCTGAACAAGGCTGCATCACTTTCATCCATCAGTGGTGTGCAGCAGTTTCGCGTGTTGAAGCAGACGGGTAGCAAGAACAATTTTGACTACGGCCTGTCAATGCAGTTTTCCTCTCAACAGGATTACGACGCTTACAACAATCATCCGGAGCATGTGGATTTTGTTGAAAACGTCTGGCTAAAGGAAGTAGTCGACTTTATGGAAATCGACTTCGAAGAAATGTCGTTATAGAGCGCGAAACGGGAACCAGCGAGTGGCAAATGCCATGGCATCGTCGCGCTGTTCAAACCAGAATGTCATGCTGCCGTTTGCAAATTGCTCGCGCCACCAGTTCTCCACCTTGTACCGGGCAAGCCACTTCAACATTTCCCGCAGTTCCCGGTTGTCAGCATCAGGATCGGTTGCGACATCATTTGTATCGTCAGGATTTTGTGACGGTCTGAAGCCCGGTAGCGGTGGCAATCTGACAGCCTGCCAGCTCGACTCATCGAAATTTGCTGGTTTGGCAGTGTTGTCGCTGAGGGGCTTTTTCATAGTCAATCGTGCAGGCCAAATGCCTTTTCATGGGTGTAAGTTGTTGATAATCAGTTGCTTATCAATAATTTATGAGGCAAGGTTAAGGGCGGGTTTGCAATTACGTTAGTATACTGGATTCTGTTGCATTAAAAGTATGCCGGTTGTCGCCTGCGGCGTAGCTGTTGGCGAATTGAGAGAAGCTTGAAAAAACAGGTTTGGCAATCTAAAGAGCTGATATGAGCTACGTTAAAAATGCCTGGTATGTGGCTGGATGGGCCTCGGAGTTTAGTCACGAGCTGAAACGGGTGACCATCATGGATGAGCACATCGTGATGTACCGTACCAGCGGTGGTTCGGTTGTGGCTCTGGAAGATCGCTGTCCTCATCGCTTGTTGCCGCTGTCGAAAGGCAAATTGATCGGGGACAACGTGCAATGCGGTTATCACGGTATGACCTTCGATTGCGAGGGCCAGTGCGTGCGCATTCCCGGCCAGGAAAACGTCCCCTCCAGCGCCTATGTAGACAGCTATCCTGTACAGCAGAAAAATGACATCGTTTTTATCTGGATGGGTGATCGGGACAGGGCAAATCCGGACGATATTTTTGACCTGCCACAATTTACCGATTCCGCATGGCATGCCCACCAGGGTGAGGCCCTGCATCTAAAAGCCAATTACCTGAACGTGGCAGAGAATCTGGTCGATCCTGCCCATGTCAGTTTTGTACATCCCACTACGCTGGGCAATGCGGCTAGCGAAGATGTTCCGGTTCATGTCGATACTCAAGGCGAGGTGCTGGTGGCATGGCGCTGGATTCGTGACGCTGCGCCAGTCGGTTTTTTTCAGAAATTCGGTGGATTCAACGGCAATGTGGATCGTTGGCACTACTACTACTTACACTTGCCATGTACCGCAGTCATTGACTTTGGTAGCGTTGACGCCGGTCTCAAGCTGGCCGAAGATGACCGGGATCGTGGCGTACGCATTTTCGCATTGCACTTTCTGACACCTGTCAGCGAAACTTACACCATTGATCGATGGATGCACTTGCGTAATACGGCGGTTGGCGATGAATCTGCATCGAGTCAAATGGATGCCATGTTCAAAGTCGCCTTTAATGAAGACAAGGAGATTCTGGAAGCGATTCAGGAGCAGGAAGCCTTGCCGCAAAAACGCCGGCCAATCAGGATAGGTATAGACAAGGGGCCCACTGTTTACCGGTTGCGAATACGGGAGTTGGTGGAGCAAGAGGCAACCGAGGATCTTGGTGAGCCGGTGAAGCCGACATTCGTGCATCACGTCTGAATGCATTACACTCAACACACCATCTGGAGGATGATATGAAATTAAAAAAGAAACTGGTTGGCTTGGTCGCCGTCTCGGCGATGGCCTTGTCGGGCGCACTGATATCAACCGCGCATGCTGCCGATCCAATCAAGATCGGTGAGATTAATCACTACAAACGACTTGCGGCTTTTGCCGGCCCTTACAAAAAGGGTATTGAGCTGGCTCTGGAAGAGGTGAACGGTGCCGGTGGCGTGCTGGATCGCCCGCTGGAATTCATCTTTCGTGATGATCAGGGCAAACCCGGTGAAGCGGTCAAGATTGCCGAGGAACTGATGGAACGTGATGGAGCCGTGATGCTGACCGGGACCATCCTGAGTAACATCGGCCTTGCCATCTCGTCTCTGGCCGCGGAAAAGAAATACCTCTACCTGGCCGCGGAACCACTGGCTGATGCGATCGTCTGGGCAAAGGGTAATGACTATACCTTCCGTCTGCGCGCCTCAACTCACATGCAAGCATCAATGCTGGCGGAGGCCGCTGCGGCCACAGACGCAAAAACCTATGCCACTATTGCTCCGAACTATGCGTATGGTAAAGATGCTGTTGCTGCATTCAAAAAAGCGCTGACCGCACTGAAGCCGGATGTCGAGTTTGTTACCGAACAGTGGCCGGCACTGTTTAAAATCGATGCCGGTGCCGAGGTGCAAGCGATTGAACGTGCCAAGCCGGATGCTATTTACAATGTCACTTTTGGTGGGGATCTGGCCAAGTTCGTTCGCGAGGGAACCACTCGTGGTCTGTTCGACGGTCGCAACGTGTACGGTTTGCTAACCGGTGAGCCTGAGTACCTCGACCCACTGAAAGACGAAGCCCCGGAAGGCTGGACAGTTACCGGTTATCCCTGGTACGACTTTGAAGACGGCGACAACAAAACCTTTGTCGATGCCTACATGGCAAAATTCGATGAGCGGCCGGGTATTGGTTCGTTGGTGGGCTACATGACCGTTCAGTCTATTGCAGCGGGTATCACAAAGGCTGGTGCGACTGATACCGATTCGCTTGTAGCAGCTTTCAAGGGTCTTGATGTCGATACTCCGGTGGGCAAAATCCATTTTCGCAAACAGGATCATCAGGCCACCATGGGAGCCTTTGTAGGTACCACTGCACTTAAAGATGGTGCCGGAGTCATTGTTGACTGGTCCTACAAGGACGGTGCAGATTATCTGCCTTCCGATGAAGAAGTTGCCAAGTTGCGTCCTGCTTCGCAATAGATAGCAGCGTGGCAGCATCGTGGCTTATTTCAATCCCGCATGCTGAAACTTGAATCTGCAGTGAGATGATCTTGTGGGACTGATTGTTGCGCAAATACTGACAGGGCTTGCCAATGCGGCAGCCCTGTTTCTTGTGGCGTCGGGTTTGTCGCTGATTTTTGGTGTCACCCGCATAGTCAACTTTGCCCACGGTTCCTTTTACATGCTGGGTGCTTTTATCGGTTATTCGCTGATGCAGGTATTGCCGGGTGCCATCGGCTTCTGGTCGTCGGTGTTGCTGGCAGGTCTGTTGGTGGGAGTTATCGGTGTCATTGTCGAGCTCTGTGTATTGCGGCCGGTTTACAAAGCGCCGGAATTGTTTCAGCTGGTGGCGACCTTTGGCGTGATTCTGGTGATCCAGGATCTGGCGCTAATGATCTGGGGTGCGGAGGATGTACTGGGCCCGCGAGCACCGGGCCTGAAAGGGATAGTGCGGATCATGGGCGAACCGGTGCCTAAATACGATCTGGCACTGATCGCCATCACACCATTTGTTTTGTTTGGTTTGTGGTATCTGATCAGTCGTACAAGGGTAGGTATTCTGGTGCGCGCTGCCACCCAGGACCGAGAGATGGTCGGGGCTTTGGGTGTTAACCAGGCATGGCTTTTTACCGGTGTGTTTTTTCTGGGTGCAGCACTGGCCGGGCTTGGTGGAGCGGTTCAGTTGCCCAAGGGCGGTGCCGATCTGCTGATGGATTTTAATATCCTCGCTGCGATCTTTGTCGTGGTGGTGATTGGTGGCATGGGCTCCCTGCCTGGTGCCTATATCGCTGCGGTGTTGATATCCGTGCTCAATGTCTTCGGAGTGGCCTATCTGCCACAGAGTACGCTGGTGTTGATGTTTGTCGTTATGGCTGTGGTACTGACCATCCGGCCATATGGTTTGCTCGGCCGTGAAGAGGTGGTCGGTGAGCACGGGCAGGTGGGTGAGCCGGAACAGCCGATCAAACCGGCCGGAGTCAAGGCACGCATTGCGGTCGCATTGCTGCTACTTGTGTTGGCACTACTTCCGCTTTTTGGTTCCAAGTTTGCGACCATCCTGGCCACTGACATCATTATCTTCTGCCTTTTTGCTGCCAGCCTGCATTTTTTGATTGGCCTTGGTGGTCTGGTGTCGTTTGGTCACGCGGCTTTTTTCGGTGGAGGTGCTTACGCAGCGGCTTTGCTGGTCAGTTATGTCAATGCGCCGATGGAGCTGGCATTTTTATTGGCCCCACTGTGTGCAGGTATGGCTGCGGTGATTATCGGTTGGTTGTGTATTCGCTTGACCGGTGTGTACTTCGCCATGTTGACTCTGGCCCTTGCACAGTTGTTGTGGTCACTGGTTTTTCAGTGGGATGAATTTACCGGGGGCGATGACGGGATGGTCGATATCTGGCCTGCAGAGTGGTTGTCCTCAACTACGGCTTATTTTTATTTCACCATGATCGTCGGTATTGGTGGCATTCTCTTTCTACGGCATGTCGCTCATTCTCCATTCGGATATGCGCTGCGTGCATCACGGGACTCTGCACGTCAGGCGGAAGCGACCGGAATCAATACCAAACGGGTGCAATGGATGGCCTTTTCGTTTGCCGGTGCCATGGCTGGTGTGGCCGGTGCTCTGTTTGTCTTTTCAAAAGGCAGTGTTTTTCCGGTAGAGCTGGAAATCGCACGTTCCTTCGATGGTTTGATTGTGGTCTTTCTCGGTGGTGTCAAAACGCTGGCCGGTGGTGTTGTCGGTGCAGCATTTCTTGAACTTGTGAAAGATTACCTGACACGTCTGGAGTACTGGCGGCTGGCACTGGGGATCCTGATCATTATTGTGGTGATACTGGCGCCGAACGGTATTGTCGGCAGTATACGAAAGCTGGCGCAGCGCAGTGGCCTGGTGAAGAATCACTATGAATGAGAGCGCTAATGATGCCGTTTTGGATGTTCGCGGCCTGAGCAAATCGTTTGGTGGCGTCGATGCTGTGGTCGATGTGTCTTTTACCTTGCAGCGTGGTGAATTGCTGGCCTTAATCGGCCCAAATGGTGCTGGCAAGACTACTTGCTTTAACATGCTGATGGGTCAGTTAAAGCCTAGTGCCGGCAAGGTTTATCTGAACGGTGAAAATATTACCGGCATGGCACCGCGTCGTATCTGGCGCAAAGGGGTCGGGCGTACCTTCCAGATCACCGGCACCTATTCGTCAATGACGGTCGTGGAAAATATTCAGATGGCACTGCTGTCACACCACCGTAAAATCTATTCAATGATGGGTGTGGCCCACCGTCAATACCGGGATGAAGCCATGCAGTTGCTGCAATTGGTGGGCATGCAAGATCAATCCGAGCGCCCCTGCGCAATTCTCGCGTATGGCGACTTAAAGCGTCTGGAAATCGCTATTGCGCTGAGCCACGAGCCGACATTGCTGCTGATGGATGAACCTACCGCCGGTATGGCACCGCAGGAGCGCATTGCCTTGATGCAGCTAACGGCTGATATCGTCAGTGAGAAAAACCTGAGCGTGCTGTTTACCGAACACGATATGGATGTGGTCTTCGCTCATGCACACCGGGTCATGGTGTTAAACCGCGGGCAGTTGATTGCCAACGCCAGCGTTGAAGAGGTGCGCAACGATCCGCAAGTGCAAGAGGTTTATCTTGGCGGTGGCACCTTGTTCAAAGAGCAGGGAGCGTCCCATGCTTGAGTTGTCGGGTGTTAACAGTTACTACACCAAGGCGCATATCCTGCGCGATTTAGGCTTCAGTGTGCAAGCCGGGCAGGTGGTGTCACTATTGGGGCGCAACGGTGCTGGCAAAACCACAACGCTAAAATCGATAATGCAGCTGGTCAAGCCCCGTTCAGGCAGCATTTCCTTTGAAGGACAATCACTGACCGCGTTACCCCCGCACCGTGTTGCCAAGCTGGGCCTGGGCTATGTGCCTGAGGACAGGCGAATCTTTACTGATCTGACCATCCTTGAAAATCTTGAAGTTGGCCGACAGCCCGCTCGCGACGGTGTCTATGAGTGGACGATAGATGTTCTCTTTGACCTCTTTCCCAACCTCAAAGAGCGACGGCAGAACCGGGGCAAGGCGTTGTCAGGCGGCGAGCAGCAAATGCTGTCGATTGCCAGAACCTTGATGGGTAATCCGAAGTTGTTGCTGCTTGATGAGCCTTCGGAAGGTATAGCACCGGTCATTGTCGAGCAGTTGGCTGAAACGATACTGAAATTAAAAGCCGAGGGTTTGCCCGTTTTATTGTCCGAACAGAATATGCATTTCGCCCGTATTGTGGCTGATCGGGCAGTGATTGTGGAGGGAGGCAGTGTCAAGTACGACGGCACGTTTGAAGACCTCGATGCACAACCCGAAATTCGTGACACTTATTTGTCAGTGTAATTTGTTCGTGTGAACTGTCTCTGAATGCTTGGTGATTGGTGTATCAACATAGATCTGCGTCATAGATCTGCGTCGTAAACCACTAGCGTTCAAAATAGATCGCCCCCCCGTTTTCCACTCTGTATTGGGTAGACGGATAGAGCCCGGTTGGCGGATAGTGGGGCGCTGGATAGTATGAGGGTATCTGTCTGCGCTGATCCAGGCTTTGGCGAATAACCAGTTCCTGTTCTTCACTGACATTGGCGTATTGCAGCCAGCTCTCGGTTTCATCCGGATATTCAAAAGCGATTATTGGCAACATGTCGATGGATTCAGCGCTTCCCACCGCCAGTTCCAGCGCCTGCTGTGGATTTTCGCTGGCCGTGTTCATAATCAGCATCTGCCATGCCTGGGATTTCGCATTGACATCCAGCAGTTGGTCATACCACTGCCAGGCCTCGTCCGGATCGTTTTCATAGAGCTTTTGAAGAATGCCGGGAGACAGCGCTGATTTTGTACTGCTGTCTGCCGTTGTATACAACTGCATTGCCTGTTGCAGATCCTGCTCTGGCAGCATCCATGCGACTGACGAGAGTAACATCGTTTTCTGGTTGTTGTCGGGCTGGTTGATCAGCCAGTCGATGGTTTGCTCAGGTTGTCTTTCCATCCAGCTAACGATCAATGGCTCACGTACCATCACCTGCAAATCGGGCGGTAAAGTATCAGCCCAAAGCATGAGTTCTTCTCTTTTTCCATCGTTCTCAAAGGCCATTTCCATGATCGACCCAATCACCGTTGATGCATACATCTGTCGCTGCTTTTGACCAGTCTGTGAAGCGATGTAATCAAGCGCAGCGATGGGGTCAGCTGCGCCCCAGGCGGAGAAAATCATAAATCTGGCGTTGTCGGCATCGTCTGTACTGGAGATTGACTGCGCCCGCTGCAGGGCGGCCAGTGGATCCGTATCTGCCAGCTCCTGAATCTCGCGATACTGGAAAAAAAGTTCAGTGTCTATTTGTGGAAAGTTGGCGGACAATTCACGCGCTTTATGCGGGTTATACTCCAAGAGCTGTGAGATGATGCCCGGTCCGTGCAGAGCGGTCAGATCATCATCGCCGTGTTGATACAGCCATTGCAGCACGGCTTCCGGATCACTGTCGGCCCAGGTGAACAATACTGATTCCAGCCCACCATAACGAGCCGTGGATTGCGAGGTATCATCGAGAATCAGTTGCATTGTCTGTTCAGGTGCTGACGTCGCTAGCGCATTGTATGCAGACATCAAGCCTTCCGGATCAATCTGATCTGTCGGGGTATTGCGTAGCCAGCCCAAGAGCATATCCGGTTGCAAGAGCGCCAGACTTTCCAGAAGAAAAGAGGTCGTGGGCGAGCGTCTGTCAAAAGAGCTTGAAAGCAGTTTTTCTGATACGGTATTGAAAGCGTCGTCGGGATCGAGTTCCACCCAGCGTTGCAGTAACAGTCGCACCACCCACTGGTGCTTGTAAAGGCTGGATTCACGTTCTCCAGCATCGGCAAGTGCCATTTTGACATCTGGCAAGCTTGCCTGAGCGATGTTTGCCAGTAGCAACTGCTGCTCGGCGATAGTGGATTGCGAATTAGTCTGACTAAGTTCGGAAAAACTCCATTCGCGATCTGGCTGTGCTTGCTTGTGGTGGGGGTTGCCCGCCGAGTTGTCGGCGACACTGCCGGTGTCTGGAGTGGATAATGGCAACCCGGTTGAATTCGCTGGGGTGGATCGGTGGTCGTTGTTATTGTCGGGAATAGGCGGGGATCGGGTGGCAGTTTGTTGCCATGGAAAATTCAAGCCCGATGCATTCCAAACACTGGTTCCGGCAATGCCTGCAACAATTCCGCTAAACAGCAAAGCTATGGCAATCGAAGTTTTCATAAGGGCAAATTAACATGACCCGGAGGCTGCAAAGGTAAACATTTGCAGATTATAATGTGTGATGTTTTAAACGTTTGCTGTTTGTTTGACGCATGGCGTACCCTTTGTTGGTCATTTTTTATGACGTGGCAACTGTATTGAACCCTTGGCCTAACCTACTTTTAAATCAGCAGGACACCACTCGTTGAAAATTGCCAATCTCTCCAATCCTGTTCTTGAGTACGCCGCATCGGTGACCGGGGCAGACCGTGCACAAGCCAGAGAGTTGGTGCAGGAATTATGGAGTGGCTATGGAGAAATTGTTCGACTGGACTTGCGCCCGGGCAAAACTGGCAGTGCGACGGCGATCGTCAAGTACATCAAGCCACCCTCAACAGCAGCTCATCCAAGAGGCTGGAATACCAGTGCATCGCACCAGCGCAAACTGCGTTCTTACGAAGTTGAATCTTTCTGGTATTCGGATTGGGCCATTCGCTGCGATGGTGTTTGTCGTGTCGCCAAATGTTTTGGCAGCAGCATGATCAATGACACACGAGTGCTGGTGCTTGAAGATCTGGACGCCCATTATCCCGCCAGGTGCTCCCATGCCACCCTGGATCAGGCCACAGCCGTACTGCAGTGGCTGGCGCGCTTTCATGCACGTTTTCTGGATGAGGATCCAACCGGGCTCTGGCCGCTGGGAACCTATTGGCATCTGGCCACGCGGCAGGATGAATACGATGCAATGCCGGATGGAGCTCTTAAAGACGCCGCGACGTCACTTGATCAGGCTCTATCGCAATGTCGGTTTCAAACACTGGTGCATGGAGATGCAAAAATCGCGAATTTCTGTTTTCATGAACCTGTGACCGATCTGTCTGTCACAACCGATCCTGTGTCGGCGGTGGATTTTCAATACGTCGGAGGTGGTTGTGGTATTCGTGACGTGGTTTATTTTCTGGGCAGTTGTCTGACAGAGGCAGAGTGTGAGCAACAGCAAGAGAACCTGCTGGATGTGTATTTTGCGGAATTAACATCAGCCGCTCTTCAGCATGATGCGGGCTTTCCAGTCACCGAGCTGGTCGCTGAATGGCGCGCGCTGTATGCGATTGCGTGGACCGACTTCTATCGGTTTCTTGCTGGCTGGATGCCAGATCATCCCAAGGTAAACAGCTATACCAAGTCGCTGGCGAAACAGGCCCTGGCAAGTCTCTAAACGCAAGTCGTTTTGGGTGGTATCCGTAACCGGGCTCTGCACAGTTGTTAGGGTCTTGTGACTGGCAGTAAACACTTTGTAGCTGGGCCGGCTGAACTGTATAGTGCCCACTCGACTATCTCCGGCAATGGCAGTGTCAATGAAATTATTAGTTCGTAATCTTGATCGTTCTACCACAGAAGAAGAGCTGATCGCGCTCTTTCAAAACTACGGTAGCGTTCAATCCTGCCACCTGGTGCTGGACAAGGTGACGGGTGGATCCAAAGGTTTTGGTTTTATCGAAATGCCCAAAGCGGGTGAAGCGAAAGTGGCGATCAAGAAAATCAATAACTCGACGCTCGGAGGCAACAAGATTCGGGTCAAGAAAGCGGAGGTTTCTGGTGGGTAGGGTCGGTATCGTTATATATGATCCGGTTGTTGCTTGCCGGATACCCTGCTGGTCTGCCTCGAAAGCGATTTAACCGGTAACTTTTTTAACCCGGTCTGATTAACACCGCTTATCTTAGAAGTCACTTGCGCAATGACGTCCCGTTTGATCGCTGTCGAAGAATTGCGTGGATTATACAGCACCGAAATAATCTTTTTGCCGGTACCGGCAAGATAGGCTTCTACTGCAAGATTGTGAGGATTTCTACCCCAGTCTTCACCCACTACAAATACATCAACATTCAGTGCTTTGCAGGCTGAGACGTACTCAAGTTCATAGTAGGGCCGAACCTGATCAACGCAGCGCAGGGCTTCCAGCATTTCCTGTCGTTGAATCAACGGTATGACCGGTACATTCGGTTTGTAGGAAGCCACCACACTATCCGATGCGACGCCAACCACCACGGTATCGCCGAAGCTCTGGCATTGTTGCAGTAGGGCCAGATGCCCCACATGTAGCATATCAAATGTTCCAACGGTGTATACCAGCATTAGCGATTGTGTACCCTTGATGTGAGGTGTTCAGAAGCTGTCTGCAGTCTATTGTCGCGGTCGACGGCTATTGAACTAGTTTGAATACATAGAACACGGATGTTGATACGGTATAGGCAGCAAGCAAGTAAACGTTAACCGGATTGCCGGATAACTTTGGTGTGCTGATGTTCGACACATTCAAGATGGCCAGGCTAATGCAGCTGAAGTAAAGCAAAAATGCAAATATGCCGTGACTGAAAAGACTTTCGAAGAGAAACAGGAATACCAGAGCCAGACTGTTGTTGTCTATTGCAAGTCCTGTGTACCTGGAGCCATCGGCGAGCCCGAAAATGGAAAAGTAGCTCAAGCGCAACACACCTGCTGCCAGCATGATAAATGCGCCTATCAGATAAATCGGTTCAAATCGCCCGTAACTGATCAACAGGACAGCTGGAGCGACTCCGTAGCTGACAATATCGATCAGAACGTCGAGTTGTCCGCCAAATTTCATGTCGGTGCCGGAACGACCTCGCAGCTTTCTTGCAATAAGTCCGTCTGCCCAATCAAATGCAACCGCCCAAACCATCCCGATCATCGCTGCGTGAAAAACGCCTGTTACGCTGAAATAAATGGCGGATAAGGTGCATGCCAGCCCGGCCAGCGAGCAGATATTAGGTAGGTCTTTTACGAATGACAGGATTGATGGTTGTACATCTTCCATCACCTGATGAGTGGTGGTCATAGCGGTTCCCAAGTCTGTTGTATCAGGTGCAAAGTTGTCGCCGTTATGCACAGGATCAGTCAGGCACCGTCAAGCCCGGTGCTGAATAAAAGGAGTGTTCGTCAGATGAATTGCCGATAAACTGGCGAGAGATTAGGCCCGAGAGAGGATCGGAACGAGGTTCCAGCGACCAATATACGCTATGTTGGCCAGATAGTGTGCTTTTAATTCAGATTGCTTCACACAAGGCTGGTTGAGTGAGATTGCTTGAGGTGCAGCGGTTGTTGAGGTTAGCCCACTAGCGTTAGTTCAGGTCAACGGCATGTTCCCGAAGCTTGGTCAGGGGCACGATGTCCAGTGCCTTGCGGTGACAGGATTGAAGGTAAACACGAGGTGCTTTGCCGGCCTCTGCAGCTTCCAGCCAGCGGCTGGCACAAAGGCACCAACGATCACCTTGCTTTAAGCCCGGAAACCCGTATTCCGGCCTTGGCGTCATCAGATCATTGCCTTGTGCACGTGAGAACTCCAGAAATTCAGTTGTCAATTGCACGCAAACTGTATGAGATCCGTGATCACCCTTGCCGGTGTTGCAACACCCATCACGATAAAAGCCGGTCATCGGTTCAGTGCTGCAGGGTTGCAAAGCCTCGTCGAACACGTTCAGTGGTTCCAGCTGTCCGGGTTGTAGATCATTCATTGGACCAGAACCCCGCTGGACTTCATAGCTTGCATCGCTGCATCCAGAGAACCATCCATGTCGATAGCCCGGCAGGCATCGAGCAGCACCACGGATTCCAGCCCTTGCTTGCGGGCATCTTCAGCAGAGAAGCGCACACAAAAATCGGTTGCGAGGCCGCAACAGAACACACGCTGAATGCTTCGCTCTCTTAAATAGCCGGTTAATCCGGTTGGGGTAGATTGATCGTTTTCGAAAAAAGCAGAGTAGGAATCGATTGCAGTTCGATAACCCTTGCGGATAATCATATCCGCAGGATCGGTGAGCAGATCCTGGTGTAATTCTGCGCCAGAGGTGCCCTGGACACAATGATCGGGCCACAGGGTTTGCACTCCGTAGGGCATGGTTGTAGTTGAGAATGGTTCTGCACCGTTGTGGCTTGAGGCAAAGCTGCTGTGACCTGACGGATGCCAGTCCTGGGTAACCACGACATTGTCGAACTGCGGAATCAATTGGTTAATGACGGGAACCACAGCGTCGCCATCGGGTACCGCCAGCGCGCCACCGGGGCAAAAGTCATTCTGAACATCAATGACCAGTAACAGGTCAGAGGCGAGTGTGTTCAGTTGTGTCATGGCTTGTCCTTATGGCTGCAAGGGTTGTAAAAACGTTTACACCAATTCAATGCAAACGCTCTGCTGTTCCTTCTCTACAGATCGGAATAAATTGGAAAACGATCAGTCAGGGCTTCTACGCGTTTTCCTATCGCCTTTTCGGTGTTCTCATTACCGGATTCACCGTTCTCGGACAGCCCGCGTAATACCTCCAGCATCATTTCACCTACTTGGGTAAATTCAGCAACACCAAATCCGCGTGAGGTTGCAGCTGGCGTGCCCAAT
>CALFCE010000371.1 GCA_937951215.1 uncultured Granulosicoccaceae bacterium | reverse complement strand
TACCTGATACCAACCATCATCCGGCCAGGACAGAGTCGTGCCATTGACAGTCACTGGCGAGCTGCCGGAAGCGCCACCAGAACTTCCACCAGCGTTGGCGTTACCCAGTGCAGGAACTCTGATGTTCTCAAATCGTTGTCCTGTGGTGTGATTGATAACAATATAGGTACCATCGCTGACACTACAGGAGGTACCACCGGCGCAGGCTTCGGAAAAATTACTGGCATCAAGCACTTGATACCAACCATCGTCAGGCCAGGAAATCGTTCGGTCGTTGACCACCACCGTGCTCGATGATCCCTGATTGGAAGAACCGTTGTTTGCTTGTTGCGGGGAAGTCGGTACAGAGGTATTGCCCGCCACCACAATATTCTCAAAACGCTGACTGGTTGAGTGATTAATGACGATATAGCGGCCGGGCTGAACCTGGCAGGAAGTGCCACCGTTGCATACGGCAGCAAAATTATCCGCAGACAATACTTGATACCAGCCGTCGTTGGGCCATGACAAAGTGTTTCCTGAAATACTGATGGTGGATCCGCTTGTGGTCGGTCCGGAAGGAGCATTCGAGATCGTTGTCGTACCGTCATCCGGAGAGCCGTCGAATGAACCCGGACCCATACCGCTTGGAACAAAAGAGGGGTCATTGGTGAGAAGAATTTTGTCGACCGCCAGCCCATCTTCGCGCATCCACAGATTGACTGTTTTGATACCTGTACTGTCGATGTTCAGCGTGGCCGATCCACCGTCACGGGTGCTCTTTGACCATGACCAACCTGGTGGAAAGCCGTCTATGTTGTCAGCCGAGGGTATCAAGTTGCCGTTGAGGCCGGCATGCAGACTATTGTTCTGACCACCAACGCCGGCATCACCCCAGCCACGGATCCAGACATGGTAAGTACCTGTTTCGGTGAAGTTGAAGAAATAGCCCAGCATTGGACTATTGCCCGAACCGCTTGAGATCGCTCCATTGTCCGGGCTGGTAATCATTGAACTTCCGGCGCTGGCGTCTGGCAGCGAGCTCCTGATCCAGCTATGGCTGCTGCTGGAGCTGATGTCATCGTGGTTCTCGGCTTCTGCAACCAGCGTTACCGGTGTGCCGTTGAACGGTTCCGGTTCGGGTGCTGCCGGTGCCTGAGGCTCTGGTTGCGGCTGGGGTTGAGGCTGAGGCTGGGGCTCTGGTTGTGGTTGGGGCGCAGGAGTCGAACTCTGTCCAATCGCCATTGACCAGGACTGGTTGGTCGGGATCGCGGTCGTTGGAGCACCACCACCGCCAATGACCAGCCTGCCGTTGAAAATCCGGGCGACCGGGGCCAGCAACGGTTGTGGCAGCGTGGTGATGGTTGTCCATTGGTTATTGGACGGTTGGTAGCGCCATACCTTGTTACCTGCCGATTGGCCTCCGACAAAATAAATGAAACCACCGTGAGCGAAGGTGGAGGGTTCTGCATGCGACTGCACGCCCGGTAAATTCGCAATGCTCGACCAACTATTGCTCTGCGGATTGAATACGTGAGCCAAGGCGCTGTTGTTGGCAGCCTTGCCAGGACAGGCGTCATGACCAAACTGGCCGCCTAGTGCATAAATCTGTCCGTTCAGCACGACGGTAGAAAAGTGATTACGCGGGTTCGGCATCGCCGCCACGCTGGTGATGTTCTGCCAGCCAGCAGCCTGGTTGGCGAGATTGAGTTTGTAATGTCTGTTCACATCACAGTTGGCTTGCGGGTCGAGGCCACCAAACCAGTGGATGGAATTGTTGACCAGCGCGGCACCACCGCCTGCGCCGGGAATGGGTAGCTGCGGACCCTTGCGCCAGCTACCGTTGGCTGTATTGTAAATCCAGACGTTGGAGGTAACAGGGCCGGGGTGATTTCCGATCCGTCCACCGATTAACCAGACTTCTGATCCAACCGCCACGATACCATTGTGTGTGACTGCTGTTCCTTGTCCAACCGATGTGCCTGCTACCAAACTCCATGTTTGGCTGCCAGGGTTGTATTTTTCAATACTGGGTTCAATAACAACGTTGGGACCAAAACCGTTAAAGACATAAACCTGACCACCCACAGTGATGGCTGATGCTTCTGAACGCGCCTTTGCCATTGGCGATTGCGCTTGCCATGCGGCGGATGCAGTGGCGGGCAGGATAACGCTACAAAACGTAAAAAAAGCAGTAAATAGCAGTTTTTTCATCTGGACACCTTGTCTCTTTATTATGGATTTAGTATGACATATTGCAGTCATGGACAGATGTGAAAATATTCGGAAAATCATCGTTTCAAGATGTTAAGAATTCGATAAATTCCGGTTTGGTAATACTCTTTACGAGCTAAGTGGTTGTTTGTATTTTGAGTGAGTGTGAATTGCTTCAACTGTGATTTTAATTGCTCATTGAAAACTGAAATTAAAAAACCTGATCGTTACACTATATAGTTCATTGGTGAAGGTTAATCCCCTATATAACAGCCGTGTTGGCATTGCATGTGTGCGAAATACTTCACACCGTCGCTATGCAGGTGCAACAAGATTGGCCATGATTCTGAAAGCACCGGGTACCAGCTTTTCCATCTGATGATGCAGTATCAGTGCGCAATGGGTGTGTCGTCCTGAACCTACTCTGGCGGATAGTAGCGAACCCTGCAACGGCTCTTCGTCCTTGTCAGACATTGCCAGTAGTGCGTCGTAAGTGTCGTGCCAGTGGCTGGCAAAATACAATCCCCTCTCCTTGTGCCAGTGTTGCCAGTCACTCCTGTTAATTGTGTTAGGTGTGTTCAGTAGTGGATGTGCAGGCAAGAGGTGTGTTACTTCGGCGTTCTCGTCGGTGACTCGCCAACGCAGAGAAGGCGTACCGATCTGCAATTCAAACGGTGGCACTAGTTGCGGGTCCCAGGCGTCTTTGGGCCGATGATACAAAGTGACCCAGTGTCCGCCGTTGTTCACCCACTCATGCAGAGCCGGCATGGCATCGCTCATCATGCTTCGTGTTCTTAACGCAAATACGCCAACGACAATCGTATCGAATTCACCGAATACCGCGCTGGTCAACATATTATCGTTCAACTCAGTGACATTAATGCCGATCTCCCGCAACCAATAGGCCACGCGGTCATTGCCGCCTCCTATATAGCCAACCCGACTGCCTGGCAGGTTCACATCGAGTACCCTCAGCGACGCTCGAGCCGGGCTGCAACGCAAGCGAGGTGCAATGTGCGGGTAATGAATGTACTCAATCTGGCTGGCCTGCTGCTGGTTTATATCAAGGCCGATCGAGAACAGGCCGGTGTCGAGCGCAGGCACCGCTGTGACCCTTACCTGGTCCAGCTGTTTTTCTGAAGACCAACCTGCTGGCAGTTGCAGTTCCAATTGTGCTGTTTTGTTTTCCGCTGCCTGACCCGTCAGTGAAAGGTTGTAATCCTGATGTTTTCGTTCCGCAACACGGTTTATCACGGCTGCTGCAGGCTCAAGTGTCGCCCCGGTGCTTGCGCAAACAGTGATTTCATCTTCCAGAGGCAACATCACCTCAGCTACCAGGGTTTCGGTTGTGTCAGACCTGATCTGATCACCCGACAGCTCCATGCTCAGTCTGATCGCTGGCAGTGGTGCGGTCAGCGGATCGTAAAAATCACGGTATCCGGTTTCGGGAATTGCGCTTGCAGACGCGGTTATCGTATTACCGGTAGCAGACCAGCCCGCGGGTAGCGCAATGTCCATCTGATGTTTGGGCGCATGACTTATTGCCGGTCCGATACTCAGTTGCTCAAATTCAATAGCGACGCTCGCACCGGGTGTCAAGTTGGTGCTGGCTGCAGTTGCGCGCACTTCAATACCGCGAGACAACCTGATCACATGCGCAAGGCGGGTTTGCAAACGCTCAAGTCGGTGGACATGGTCTGATGCAAATGTCTCCGTCATGTGGTGCAAGCTTCGATCAACCGCGCAAAAGGCCGCGCTTGCCGCATGCTCAACTGCCGCAAAGTCGGGCCATGCAGCCATCGTCTCTGCAAGCAAAGCATCTGTCTCCAACAGCGCCTTGCGCAATGGTCCCTCGGTACGATCGCTGCCGAGAGTTTTTGCAAGGTCGGCAACTGAGACAGGCAAGCCACTGCAGATATCGCTTTCCCTGGCAGTGCTGACTGATTTGCGTAGATGCAGTGGCCAACGATTCTCGGTGTTGAGGCCGGTCCATTTGCCCATGCCCTGACTACGATGGTAACTACGCGAATGCTGTGCTATCTGCGCCCAGCTCCAACCGCTGGGTTGCTCGTGGCCATTGGCGTCAATAACAAGGGTTGTTGGTGGTGGTGGCAGATCATCGTCATAGGCTTCGCCGGCTCCTGACCATGCCGGTAGATACAACTTGCTGATCTGCCAGGGACCTGCAGCTATTGCTGCGCTTGAGTTGCTGTGGAAGCTGGCATCAGCCGCCCGATCAAAAACTTCATCAGCCAACTGCGTCATCGCTCGATGATGGCCATGCTGGCCGGGGATGTCGAGAAAGGTTGGACACAAAATATCGGGACGCTCTGCGCGGACGATATCAACAAAGCGCTGCAGTGTTCTCGCATGCTGCCATTTATCGAGTGTATCCTGCCCGTCTTTGGAGAACCCGAAATCGAAAATCGAATCTTGCGGATGTTCGGACAACCAGTACAGGCGCATACATAATGCGGAAGCGGCTTGTTCCATTTCAGCGGTGCGCAACACACCGAGACTTGCACCCTGCTCGGTGCCGAGGTCGTTTTGCCCACCTTCACCACGGTTGGCACAGGCAAACGAGATTTGCAGGCCATCACGTAAACCCAGTGCCGCCAGCATCGAGCTGGTTTCGTCATCAGGATGCGCTCCGGAATTCATAAACGAAACGACTGATTTCAGAGATTGCAGCATTCGCCATAAGGACAGAATCCGGCTGCTTTGACGCTGATCCGCGATTCTTTGCTGAGTGCTTTTTCGCATGGCGACGATCCTGGCGTTGCTGTCTGGATGGCGATAGAGACAAAAGATATCACTCAACACCGTGCTTGTGCAGATTGCCTTTGCGTGGCATGGTATTGGTGAAAGCGTTACAGACCAAAGGAGGATTCGAAATGGTTAAATTCAAGAAGTGGATTTTTGGCGCTACGGCGGGCCTTGCTGCCTCGTTGATGGTACAAAGTGCAAGTGCCGTTGAAATAGAGTACTGGCAGTACTTTTTTGAAGCGCGTGTCAAGGCAATGGAAACCCTGATCGACAATTTCCAGAAAGCCAATCCTGACATTACGGTCAAGATGACGCACTTTCCGTATGCAGACTATCGCACCAAGGTGGCGGCAGCGATACCAGCTGGTGAAGGCCCTGATGTGGTGCAACTGTTTTATGGCTGGTTGAATGATTATGTCGAAGCAGAACTGATACAGCCTTTGCCGGCAGATCGATTTCCACCAGAGATGATCGAAAAAGAATTCTTCCCGATGGTGTCGGCGATGAAACGCGGTGATTCTTACATGGCTTTGCCAACCGCAGTCCGATCGCTGGCGCTGTTTTACAATACTCGTCTGTTTGAAGAAGCGGGTATTGACGCGCCTCCGGCAACACATGATGAATTGATAGACGTTGCCAAAAAGCTGACCAAAAAAGACGGTGCCGGCAACATTACAACCGTTGGAATCACCACTGGCATGACAGCGCAGGATCATCACTGGGTACGCGAGGTGCTGGTTCGTCAATTTGGTGGAGAACCTTACAACGATGACTATCAAACGGTTAACTACAACAGTGACGCTGGAAAGAAAGCCCTGGGGTTTTACACCAGTTTGCAGAGTGAGCATGGGGTGACACAATCAGGTTTTATGGATCAGCCGCAGGCTGCGTTTAAAGCCGGTCGCGCCGGTATGCATATCGACGGTTCATTCCGAATTGGAGCCTTGAATAAAACACGCGGGCTGAAATGGGGTGTGACTGAACTTCCCGCCAGTAATGACGGTGTCAAGTCAAACTACTCGTCCTACTGGGTCAACGGCGTGACCTCAAAGGCAAGTGGCGAAAAGTATGAAGCTTCATTGAAGTTTATGGAGTACATCATCTCTGATGAAGCCATGCAGATCTGGCTCGATACGGTGGGAGAACTACCTGCCAAGCCGTCAGCGGCACTCACTGAGAAAAACAGCTCTGATCCGGTATTCGGTCCTTTCATACGAGGTCTGGAGTATGCTCACACCACCAAATTTGCCAACGAAAGTGCACAACGCCAGGTGTTGGTTGATTTGGTTGGGCGTATCGATCTGGAGGGTCAGTCGCTCGATGATAGTGTGCAGCAGGCGGCTGCAGATGAGCAGAAAATACTTGATGATTACTACAAGTAGTTAACTCCGTGCAGGCTTGCAGATCACCGTTGCAAGCCTGCTCTATCACTTGCATTGGCAATCTGATGCGACTACCGCACGCCTGTCTATCCGCTAACCTGCGAGCGGGGCCATGAGGTTTTACCGTTCGCTGACCATAGCCCAGAAGCAGATAGTCTGGGCCTGGATCTTTCTGGCTGTACCCACCGTTTTTTATATCTGGATTCGCTTTTATCCAACTGCCAATGCTTTTGTGTTGAGCTTTCAGCATTGGAACCTGCTCAGTGATCGGGAATGGGCTGGCCTCGATAACTACGTCCGACTGTGGAACGACCCGGTATTCTGGGTTGTTTTTAAGAATACATTTATTTATCTGGCCTTGGGAACACCGATCAGTCTCGCGCTGTCCTTTGTCGTTGCCTATCACCTGGACAAGGTCAGGTTTATGCACGGATTTATTCGAGCACTGTATTTTTTGCCGTTTATGACCAGTGCGGTTGCCATGGCCTGGGTTTGGCGATGGTTTTACCAGCCAGTGCCAATCGGCTTGATCAACAATGCCTTATCCAGTATCGGTATTCCGCAGATCGCTTTTCTGAATTCAACCACCAATGCACTGCCGGCGGTTCTGGCACCCGCTATCTGGGCTGGTTTGGGGTTCCAGATTATTATTTTTATGGCTGGTTTAAGGGCAATCCCGCAGACCTACTATGAGGCCGCCCGAATCGATGGTGTGTCGGCGTGGACTACCTTGACGGAAATCACGCTCCCGTTGTTGAAGCCAACCATCGTGTTCCTGGTAGTGTTTTCATCGATCGGTTTTCTTCGCATTTTCGATCAGGTCTTTAACATGACGACCAATGATCCGGGTGGTCCGCTTAATTCAACAAAGCCATTGGTATTGCTTATTTATGATACCGCGTTCAATGGTTTCAATATGGGGTATGCAGCAGCGCAAACGGTCGTGCTATTTGTCGTGCTGCTGGTGGTGAGTTTGCTGCAACTGTATATCATGCGTGACAGAGATCGAGTGTCATGAGTGGACATGACATTACGGCGTCGAGTACAACCCTGTTCCGGCAACAGCCAAAGGTGTCAAAAGTTCATTTTTCCAGCGGCCAGTTTGTACGCTGGTTGTTGTTGTTTTTGGGGGGCATTGCGATGATTATGCCCATCATCTACATGCTTTCCACCTCATTCAAGTTTCCGTTTGAAGTTTATAACCTGAATTTGATCCCGGAAGAGCCAACCCTCGAAAACTATACCTACGTGCTGGAAGATGGGCGCTTTTATGGTTGGCTTATTACCTCACTGATCATTGCAACGGTGACCACGATCTCCAATGTTTTTTTCGATAGTCTTGTCGGATATGCATTGTGTAAGTTCAGGTTCCCCGGGCGTCTGATTGTGTTCATAGCGATTCTGTCAACATTGATGATCCCGACAGAAATGCTGGTACTTCCCTGGTATTTAATGAGCAAGAATTTCGGTTGGCTTGATACTCATTGGGGCATTATGTTTCCCGGTTTGATGACAGCATTCGGCACTTTTTTGATGAAGCAGTTTTTTGAAACCGTACCTGATGATTTTCTTGAAGCCGCGCGAATTGATGGTTTGAATGAACTGCAGATCTGGTGGACTGTTGCTATGCCGCTGGTAAAACCGGCCTTGGCAGCGCTTGCCATTTTTGTTTTCCTGGGAAACTGGACAGCGTTTATCTGGCCATTGATCGTCACTAACAGTCAGGAGATGTATACCCTGCCGGTAGGGTTGTCGACCTTCAGTGTCGAAGCGCAAGTGGAGTGGGAATTGATTATGACGGGTGCTGCAATCTCCACAATACCTACCTTGATTGTGTTTCTGGTTTTCCAGAGATACATTATTCGTGGGGTTGTGATGGCCGGGCTGAAAGGCTAATGACAGCAAAGGAGTCGTCGCATGGGGCAGCATGATTTTCCACATGAAGTCTATAAAAACACGGTACTGGCTCCACTGTTTGAAGGCGTCAAGCAGCACTTTGTCCTCCCTCTGCAACAGATCAACAAAGCTCATTTGGTGATGTTGAAATCAACCGGTATTCTGCAGCCCGATCAATGTGCGCAAATTGCCACAGCACTCAGTGCAATTGAGCAGGACCTGGCGGACAGTAATCCGCAATATACGGGCGAACATGAGGATTATTTTTTCCTTGTGGAATCAGAGCTGAAACGTGTATTGGGTGCAGACCTCGGGGGTATGTTGCACACTGCGCGTTCGCGCAATGACATGGATCACACCTTGTTCAAAATGAGGCTGCGTGTCCATGCCGACAAACTGCTGATCCAATCACTGGCGCTGGCAGATGCCCTGCTGGAAAAAGCCGCAGCCGAGCGCGACACGTTAATCGTTGCCTATACCCATGGTCAGCCAGCCCAACCCTCGACCTTTGGTCATTATCTTTGCGCTGCGCTGGAAGTACTGATTCGGGATATCGCGCGTTTGCGCGAAGCTCGAATCCATCTGGATCATTGTCCCATGGGTGCAGCGGCGATAACCACCAGCGGTTTCGCCATTGACCGTCATCAAATGGCGGACTTGCTCGGGTTTGAAGGAGTTTTGCTCAATTCCTATGGTTGTATTGCTTCGGTCGACTATGTGACTGGTTTGTACAGTGCGATGAAGCTGATGTTTCTGCACCTTGGGAGATTGATACAGGACTTCCAGTTCTGGACTGCTTTTGAGGTCGGGCAACTTCACATCCCTGACAGCCTGGTGCAAGTGTCATCGATCATGCCGCAAAAGCGCAACCCGGTGCCAGTCGAACACCTTCGCCATCTGGCTTCAACTACCTGTGGGCGTTGCGACGGCATCGTCAACACCATGCACAACACTCCGTTCGCTGACATGAATGACAGTGAGGGTGAGGTGCAAATCGCAGGCTATGCTGCTTTTGACAGTGGTGGCCGGGTGCTTGAACTGCTGGCCGCTCTGGTGTCCGAGTGTGCAGTGCAATCGGATCGTGTTGCAGTCAATAGTGACCGTGCTTGCATAACAGTGACCGAGCTTGCAGACACTCTAGTGCGTACTGAAAAATTGTCCTTTCGACAATCCCATGAGATAGCAGCGTCTACGGCAAGCTGCGTGATAGCGGCCGGTCTGCCTCTGGCGCAAGGTTTTGATGCTTTCTGTACAGCCTTTGAAAAATCCGTTTCCAGAGTGCCTTCACTCGGCTCAGACGAGTATGCAAGGGTAGTCAGTGCACGACATTTTGTACAGGTTCGCAGTCGTCCCGGTGGCCCGGCACCCGAGATGCTGGATCAGGCTATGGCCGATTATCGGAAGCAAATAGCGGCAGAGCTTGCGCGAGTACAATCGTCGCTGGCTCGAAGTGCGCAGTCTTCGGAACATCTGCAATCAGCCTTCGAGGAATTAAAGGGGCTTCGGGATTGAGTAGCGCATGGCAAATGTAATACTGGACAATCTGGTCAAACACTATGGCAAGACACCCGTCTTGCATGGTATCGATCTGGAAGTTTCCGATGGCGAGTTTGTGGTGCTGGTCGGGCCATCCGGTTGTGGCAAATCTACCACCTTGCGCATGATTGCCGGTCTTGAGGATATCACGTCAGGACAGGTGTCCATCGGCGACAGGGTTGTCAACAACCTCGAGCCCAAGGATCGAAATATCGCCATGGTGTTCCAGAATTATGCGATCTATCCGCATATGACCGTAAGAAAGAATATCGGTTTCGGATTGCGCACGTCGAAAAAGAGCAAAGCCGAAAAACTACAGCGTATCAATGAAGTGGCGGCAATGCTCGATATGACCGAATTGCTGGATCGCAAACCCGGGCAACTGTCTGGTGGTCAGCGTCAGCGGGTGGCGATAGGGCGCGCGATGGTTCGCGACCCCGATGTCTTTCTGTTTGACGAACCGCTTTCCAACCTCGATGCGCAATTGCGTACACAGATGCGTCTGGAGATTAAAAAGCTGCATCAGCGGGTCGGTAGAACCATTATTTTTGTGACTCACGATCAGGTTGAGGCAATGACGATGGCTGATCGCATCGTGATAATGAAGGACGGCCACATACAGCAGATCGGATCACCGTTTGAGGTTTTTCATAAACCGGCCAATCAGTTTGTAGCGCGTTTTATCGGTGCGCCCCCAATGAACATGCTGGAGGGGCGATATCAGCAGGGCAAGTTACATTTGCAAGATGATATTGTTCTCGATCTCGGTGGCAGAGTCTTTTCCGCTGCAGCTGCATCAAAGCTTGCAGAACACCCGCAGGTGGTGATCGGTATGCGTCCCGATGATTTACGTGTCACCAGTGAGCCGGGTCACTTCAAGGGTGAGGTGGCGCTGATTGAACCGCTGGGATCTGAAACACTGGTGTACGCGAACGTCGGCGCGAAGGAATTGATTGCCAAAGCGCCAGGGCGGGTGCCGCCAACCGCCGGGGATCAGGTATCGCTGGCAATAGAGTCCGAGTTGATACATCTTTTTGATACTCGGGATGGAGTGCTGATAGAGTAGTGGGTTGAGAACATCCCCTAACCACATTTCTGAGAAACTGGAGTCGCTTGATGCGCGAAAACAAACTGAAAACCCTGTGGAGCTCCGACCAGGCAGCCGTGAATGGCTGGTTGTCCATTGCCAATTCATTTTGTGCCGAGGTTGTGGCCTCTGCGGGCTATGACTCCATCACCGTCGATATGCAACACGGTATTGTCGATTATGCGGCGTCGGTGGGCATGATGCAGGCAATAGAGGCCAGCGGTGCTGTACCGGTGGTGCGTGTGCCCTGGCTGGATGAGGCTCATGTGATGAAGGCGCTGGACGCAGGCGCATACGGCATCATCTGCCCAATGATCAACACCCGTGAACAGGCCGAGCGTCTGGTTTCCTTTATGCGCTACCCACCCGATGGTAACCGCAGCTTTGGCCCCGCTCGAGCGTTGTTTTCGGCAGGGGACCGATATTTTCAGGAAGCCAACAGTCAACTTGTTTGCCTGGCCATGGTAGAAACGGCTGAAGCCATGGAAAACCTGGATGCTATTGTTTCCACCCCCGGTCTCGATGGAGTCTATATCGGTCCTTCAGACCTCTCAATCGGCCTTAGCAATGGCAGTCTGGCACCGGGAATGGATCGGGAAGAGCCGGAGATTGTTGAGGCGATACATAAAATACTCAACGCAGCACATGGTGCCGGAATCAAAGCCTGCCTGCATACCGGGAGTGCATCCTATGCAGCAAAAGCCGTTGATTGGGGGTTTGATCTGGTCACCTTGACCAATGACATTCGATTGCTGGCTGCTGCTGCTTCGGAGCAGGTAGAGCAAACCCGCTCGCTGATTGCCAAGGCCGGTGGTGTGGGCGCCTAGCCCGGGCTATAAACGCGTGAGGCCTCGGGGTCATCTGCACTGCGTGGCTGCTCAAGGAGCTCGGCCCAGGCGGCATCCGGGATGGGCCACTCGGCCCATTCCAGTGTCTGCTGAACCCGCTCGGGTTTGCTGACACCACACACAGTGGATGCGATTCGAGGATCACGCAATGAAAATTGCAGAGCAGCGGCTCCCGGCGGGATGTCGTGCTTTGCGCAAATAGCCTCAATATTGGCGACCGGTTGCAAGTCTGATTCGGAAGCTTCCTGATAGACATAGCGTTTGAATGTTGCACTGCCCTTGGCCAGGGTGCCTCCACAATAAGGGGCGGCATTCAACACGGTAACATTTCGCTCAGTTGCCAACTCCAGCAAAGGCTCCGCATTGGCATTGACCAATGTGTGACGGTTATGAGTGATCAATACATCGAAGTCCCAGTCCCGTAAAATAGGCATCATGATGTCGACGTTACCGGCGGCCAGCCCTACTGCATCACACAGACCTTCTTCTTTCATTTTAAAAAGCTCTGACAGGGCTCCGCCATCGCCAGTAATTTCATCGACCGAAGCCGCGTGTTCGGGATCGTGCAGATGCAGAAGCTGTACATGATCAATCTGCAAGGCTTTCAAACTCTCCTCAAGGGAGCGTCTCGCTCGTGCAGCGTCGAACTTGAGGGTGTCCATATCCCGGTCAAGTTTGGTTGAAATTATCGCACCCGAAGGCAGGCCACCCAGCTCCCGGATTGCAAGGCCAACTCGTTCTTCGCTGCGCCCCAGCCCATAGTTACGACTGCTGTCCAGAAACGGAGTGGCGCTGTTCAAAATGGCTTTGACAGTATCTACACCTCGCTGCTCGCTCACGGCATAGGTGTAGGTTTCCGGCATATCGCCGAGGCCAGAGGTGCCAAAACAGAGTGGCGGTATCCTGATATCACTGGTACCCACCTGTTGTGTCTGTCGCAGTAGATTCGTGTCCATTTCCCCAAAGCCCCAATATGTGCGCCCACAATAACTGACCCCCATTCATGCCCCTAACAAGTATCATATTGATTGGCAGTATTGACTCGGGACATTGGTCAGGCTTGTCTGGATAGTACCTACTGATGCAGCTTGGTGACAAGCTTAACGTGATTCAACTCGAATGGAATATTTCCCGTGTGAGGTGAAGAAACTGGTGTGATAATATCTGACACTATCATACGATAAACGACTCCCCATTGCCCTCCTTTGCGATCGACAGTTCCAGGTGTAATGTTTCTTGATGCAATGCTAAAAAAAACGGCCTGGCTGATGGTGGTCAGTCTATGTCTCTGGATTTGTATGCTGATGCCAGTGGCTGTGTTGGTTGCCATGCTTGGCGACTATTCTCTGTCAGGTTCTTTGGGTTGGAGCTGGGTCGCGATGCCATTGATTTTTCTATTGGTGGTTGTCGTTTTCAAGTCCAGAAACGCGCGGCTCCGTTGGTGGATATTCCAGTATCTTGGTGCTGGCACAGTCGCTGTGAGTGCGGCAATTCTGACCATGATTTTGTCGCTGATGGTGGAGTCACGGACGGCAGGCTTGATCGGCTTGATGCTTACCGTGATATTTGTTGCGCTGGCAGTGTACAAGGCTCACCAACTGGTGGTAGTTCCGCTGCGGCTGACATCATCAAAGCTGGTTAAGACGATACGCCTGTTGCATATCAGTGATATCCATATCGGCTCCAGAAAACCAGCTTTTCTGGCAAAAGTAGTTGAAAAAACAAGCCAGCAAAATCCTGACTATGTATTAATTACCGGGGATCTGGTTGACGAAGATATCAACTCGACTGATCTGGCTCCGCTCAGGCAAATCGAGGTTCCGGTTCTGTATTGCAGCGGTAACCACGAACGCTACGTCAGTTACCAAAAGGTCCTTGACCAAATTCAAGCTCAGGGAGTGATTGTGTTGTCAGATCAATCGACCACAATCTCCGGCCTCAACTTTATCGGATTGCAAGATACCGATGATCCGTTGAAGGCTGAACGAAGGCTTTTGCAAGTCGTAGCGGATAATGAAGAAGATATTGACGGACACCGGAAGCAGACGAAAAAAGCGTTTAGCATACTGCTGAATCATCAGCCTAATCTCTGGCCACAAGCTCAAGTCAATGATATCGATTTAATGTTGTCGGGGCACACCCATAAGGGGCAGATCTGGCCATTTGGGTTGTTGGTCAAGCTGCGATACCCTTATCATGCCGGCCACTACCAGCAAGCGGGTCGTCATCTGTTTGTTTCTCAAGGCACCGGAACCTGGGGGCCGGTAATGCGTTTTGGTACGCAGTGCGAAATAGCGGTTATTGATTTGGTGGCGGAGTAAAAGCTATCTAGAGATCGGGCTGCGAGTTCTCTGCCAGGTGCATCAGGTAGCGACAAGCTTCGCTTTCATCGAAAAACGATTTTTCAAATTGTCGCTGACCATTCTTCAAGTGAAATACAGTCCAGCGGCCATACCCCTCAACAAAATGAAAACAATCATCGATCAGCTCACCGCTCAGGCTAAGCCGTTTAACATCGAGACCGAGTTTTTCCAACTGTCGTGGCAGATCGATTTTTTTCACAATAATGTTGAACGCGTGCTGTCAATATACGCTGATCGTTCTGCCTACCAGTCATGAGGGAAGTCTTTTAACAAGACCAGTTGCTTGTCGCGTTGTTCTATGTACTCGCCCTTGGTTAATTCGGCCATCACCTTGCCCACCATCTCTCTGGATGCACCAATCATCTTGCCCAATTCGCTATGCGAATGTTTTTTGGGAATCAATTTTTGACCATTCTCTTCAATGGAAAGTTCCAGAAGCTTGAGAACCAGTCGTTGATAGACGTTTTTCAAAGCCAGAGAACGTATACCTTCGGTTGCCCGCCTGAGTTTGTGGGTCAGCGCACTGATGATATTAAATGCGATCTCGGGATTCTCTTTGATGATTTCAACAAAGGCGGTTTTGGAAATGGAAATAACTTCTGTTTTTTCCATTGTTATGGCGGACGCCGTCCGGGGAGCATCATCGAGTAGCGATATTTCACCGATGTAGCTACCCGCACCTTCGATGAAAAGCGTCATTTCGTTACCTTCTTCGTCACTGACGAAAATTCGCACCGTACCCTCATTGATGATGTAGAGCGATTCACCCGTTTCACCTTCACTCATCAAAATGACACCCTTACGAAACTTGAGCGTGCGGGATCTCGATAAAACCAGCTGCAAGGCCTGTTCATCAAGCTCGCTGAAGATGGGCACTTTTTTCAAAAAAGACAGTTCGTTTTCCATGGGTTCAACTCCTTCGATGTGCGCAAATGGCTGACGGCGCACGGTCTGTTCGGTACCTCTCTGCGGGCGATGAAGGCAATGGTACCGCCTTCGAAGCCGAAGAGGGAGCGGATTCATGGTTAACCGGTGCGAAACTAGTCGAAAGTATAGCTGAATGCTCACGTGGCTCATGACACCATGGCGCTGGATCGGCAGGGTCGCTCCCCGACAGATGGACATTTGCAATGTGTGCGGCGGTCGTACTAGCGACGCCGGGTATCCGGAGCGAGGGCCTGCCGGGAGATGATCACACCATGCAGGCGTGTCGTTGAGGCAGTAATTTCAATCCTGGTCACAACTCGGCAAAACTCATTCACTCTGAATGATTCTAAAGCGATAAGATTCTGATAGTTGTTGAGCGGCATTGATATCATGTGCGGTCAAAACTATTGTCGGGAAGCCTTGGTGATGCATGGGATGGTGGAGGGCGCATTGCGTTGTTGGATGGAAAAACCAACTGCAGCGCATCAGAAAGCGCTGATGGTTTCCCTGTTATCAATAACAAACAGTGGATTGTTGGCGCGGTAGACAAATCGGCAAGCCATCTCCAAAGTTGGAAACACTCATCCTCGCGTACGCCCATGATATTGGGAGCTCTCAGATAGCAGGAGCACTTTTTTAAAGTCATGCACCAAATGCAGTTTCCAGAATATGCCTATATACCTGGCCAAAATCAGCGTCATGCAGAAGATGCGTTCGATGATATCAAGTCAAGTGTAAGTTCGACTCTGTCGATAGACGAACTTGCTCAAAGTAGCGCATTCCGACATGGGGTGTTTTATCTTGAGCGTGGCTTCTTTTGGGAGGCGCATGAAGTACTGGAACCCATCTGGCTTAACTTGCCGCCTGACAGTGACGAAAAACAATTTGTTCAGGGTCTGATCCAGACGGCAAATGCCTGTTTAAAAGAGCGTATGCAGCGGCCCAAGGCTGCGATGCGATTATGTGTTATTTCCAGAGGGCTGCTCGCTGCCTGCGGTGCCGATACGTTAATGGGGGTTAAGCCGGTTGATTTTCTTTCAATCATTGATGGTCTGGAGCGACAAATAAATTGTGCAAATAAAAGCACAAAATAAGTTGTAAAAAGTATAAATACCTGAATTTAAAACCAAATAATTATGCTTTTATATGCAAATTGCAC
>CALFCE010000370.1 GCA_937951215.1 uncultured Granulosicoccaceae bacterium | reverse complement strand
CCAGATTCTCAAACGGACCTTAACCACGTGCTGACAGAAAATCAAAAACGCTTCGCAGATGAAAACAGCGGCAAGCTGAAGCTGGAATATGTGCTGGATGGGTTGCTGGAAGACGGCCTGGTTGAGCAAAATAACGTGGATTTGCTGAGCTCCATATCAGGTTCCGAATCCAAGCAAAGCAAAAGTGCTTTGCAGCGAATCGCAGCCAGTGGCTGGATGTCCAGTAAAAACCCGGAACAGAAAATCGATCTCGATTTTCTGACCAAATGGCTGGCGAAAAAAGCAGATCTGGAATGGTTGCGAATCGATCCTCTATCTGTGGATGTTCCGTCAGTTACGGCAGTCACCTCGCATGCCTACTCTTCGCGTTTTAACGTCATTTGCGTTGAGGCTAATCAGGATTATGTGGTGTTTGGTACAGCCGAGCCGTTTTTTCTTGAGTGGCAAACCGAGCTGCAGCAGGTTCTTCAAAAAGATATCAAGCTGGTTGTTTGTAATCCAGAGGATATTGATCGCTATCTGGCCGAATTCTATTCGCTTTCCAAATCGGTGCTCGGTGCCAGAAACGATCAGGCAACACAAAGTAACTCCAATGCTGCGCAGAATCTTGAGCAACTTATGGAGCTTGGACGTACCGGCAAACTGGAAGCCAATGATTCTCATGTGGTATCGATAGTTGATTGGTTGCTTCAGTATGCCTACGAGCAGCGTGCCAGTGATATTCATTTGGAACCAAGACGCACCGATGGCATCGTCCGCTTTCGCATAGATGGTGTGATGCAGCAGGTCTACGAAATGCCTGCTCCGGTAATGACCGCCGTGACCAGCCGTCTTAAAATTCTGGGCCGAATGGATGTAGCAGAAAAGCGGCGCCCGCAGGATGGCCGTCTGAAAACCAGGAATGTTGAAGGCAAAGAAGTCGAGCTTCGTATGTCGACGATGCCTATCGCCTTTGGTGAGAAGATGGTCATGCGGATATTTAATCCGGATGTATTGGTCAAGGACCAGAAAGCGCTCGGGTTTGACCAGAGGGAAGCGGGTATCTGGAACGAGATGATCAAGCAGCCCAATGGCATTATTCTGGTTACTGGACCGACGGGATCAGGTAAAACGACCACGCTTTACAGTACGCTGCAAATGCTGGCCACGCCGGAAGTGAATGTCTGCACCATAGAAGACCCGATCGAACTTGTGGTTCCGGCTTTTAACCAAATGCAGGTGCAGCATAATATTGATCTGGATTTTGCCGCTGGTGTTCGCACACTACTCAGACAGGATCCGGATATCATCATGGTGGGTGAAATACGTGATCAGGAAACCGCACAGATGGCGGTACAGGCAGCCTTAACCGGTCACTTGGTATTGTCCACATTGCATACCAACGACTCGGCAGCTGCCATTAGTCGTCTGCTGGAGCTGGGCATACCCTATTACTTGATAAGGTCCACCGTGATTGGCGTGATAGCACAGCGCTTGATCCGCACTTTCTGCACGGAGTGTGCAGAGGCGGTTGCAACCGATGAAGAGGAATGGAAGACCTTGATGTCCCCGTGGACTGCCAAGGCACCCGCCACGATCAATAAAGCAGTGGGTTGTTTGCGTTGTCGCGAAACCGGTTTCTATGGCCGTGCCGGCATCTATGAGTTGCTGCAGATGACACCCAACCTGAAAGAGACGATTACCGGTACCGCCGATATAGAAACGGTACGCAAGCAAGCCTATCGCGACGGCATGCGGCCGCTCAGAATCAGTGGTCTGGCCAAAGTCGCCCAGGGCCTGACATCCTATGAAGAGATTTTGAAAGTCTCTCCCGCACCCTTGCAGGAGTGACAGCAACCCAACGCTATAGGCTGGCTACAGCCTGCTAAACTCGTGTGTCAGGTATTGACGAGACGACGCATTCCTTCGAATGCCGTTAGCGTCAACGGTGACACATGCATCAAGTACAATCTATTCACGCGAATTTTTCCCGGCCAATCCCGTTTTGCCCGCCTGCGAAGGCATGCGTGGTGCTTTTACTGTCGCTGATTCTTTTGGGTGGTTTGTCGGTCGCCGGTCAGGTACAGGCAGAATCCCGCAAGAAGATTGGTCTGGTATTGAGTGGGGGCGGGGCACGAGGTGCTGCACACGTCGGTGTGATCAAGGTTCTGGAAGAGTTGCGTGTACCGGTCGATTATATTGTAGGCACGAGCCTGGGCTCGGTGGTCGGGGCGCTGTATGCAACAGGTAAGTCACCTGAAGAGCTCTCCGACATTATCCGCACCATCGATTGGAATCGCGGATTTGTCGATGATTTGCCGCGCCGTCGATTGCCTATGCGTCGAAAGGACGAGGTAGACCAGTTTCTGATTAATTTTGAGCTGGGGGTCAAGGACCGTGCGCTTAGTTTGCCTCGAGGGGTGATACAAGGTCACAGCCTTCATCTGTTGCTCAAAACCCTGCTGGGTGGCACCTCTCTGATACAGGATTTTGACAAGCTGCCTATCCCGTTTCGCGCCATTGCCACAGATGTTGAACAATCCAGCACGGTGGTTCTCGGTAGCGGTGATCTCGCCAAGTCTCTGCAAGCCAGCATGTCGATTCCGGGTATATACGCCCCGGTGATGCTGGATCGCCAGTTATTGGTGGATGGTGGGGTCACTAATAACCTGCCAGTGGATGTGGCTCGGCAAATGGGTGCAGATATCGTTATAGCAGTGGATATCAGTACCCCGTTGGCAGAGCAGGAATCGTTAAGATCTGTGGTCGATATTGTTGACCAGCTGACCAATATACTCACCCGCAACAACGTCGAAGAAAGGCTCAGCGGTTTGCAGGAAGACGATGTTTATATTCGACCGGACCTGGTCGGATTTGCAGCTTCCGATTTTGCCAAAACTCCACAGATTGTCGATGTTGGGGAAGTTGCTGCGCGCCTGCTCATTAAGGATTTATCGAAATTGTCAGTCAGTTCGGCTGACTATCTGCAGTATCAGCAGAGTCAGCGTCCAGTCCCTGAATTGCCCGTACGCGTGGGGCAGGTAATATTGACCCAGAACTCAAGACTTGCCGATTCGTTGCTATTGCAGCGCGCACGATTTCCAGCTGATCGGACATTTGATCAGGAACAGTTTCATTCTGCTATCGATTCCATCTATGCCAGCGGTGTGTTTGAACGAGTTGACTATTTTTATAGTGGCGACCCTCTGCAACCAGACATTGCTGTGGAGGCCGTAGAAAAAACCTGGGGGCCGGACGCGGTTCGTTTCGGTTTTACGCTGGAAGATGATTTTGGGGGCAACAACAATTTTAATCTGTCTGCCGGTTACACACGCAAAGCCGTCAACCGTCTTGGCGGTGATATCCGGCTGGTCGGGCAGATAGGGGAAACGCCGCGTTTCCTTGCTGAGTTTTTTCAACCGTTTGATCGCAGTGCTGATTATTATTCCTTGTTTTCCTTTGATCACAGTCAATCATCGCGTGGTGTGTTTATTGGTGATGCTCAAACAGGCGAATTTCGATTACGCAGAAATCAAGTGGCTGGCTACCTTGGCAGGCAGCTGGGGAGTCGTGCTGATTTCAGAATAGGGCTGGAGTTTGGTACCGGCAGTATCAGGCGCAGCATTGGTGACGTGTCGATTGCCGAGCGTGAAGATTTCACCGAAGGCAGCTTTTTGATCGAAGCCCGGCACGACACGCTCGACAGTATCAAATTCCCGAGCCAGGGTAGCTTGTTCAGGGTGGCGTTTGAAAGCTCGCTTGAATTTTTAAACGCCGATGAAGAATATGACGCAATCTCTTTTGAAGCTTTGACGGCCTATGAGAAAGACAGCTGGCGCTGGGTTATTTCCAGCGTATTGCAGACGGTGACGCGCAATGATGTACCGGTTGAAAAAGCGTTCAGTCAGGGAAGCCTGCTCTCCACATCGGGCCTGAAGCGCAATGTGGAAGTTGGTCAACATGCGGGTCGCGCCAGCCTTGTGGTCTACCGGCCGCTGAATTCAGACAGCATTGCGGCCCTGGATTATCCGGTCTATTTCGGATCGACTATGGAAGTCGGTCGTGTGTTTCAAAGCCGTGATGAGGTCAGGGCCCGTAATCTGAAACTCTCAGGCAACGTTTTTATGGCCGCTGATACACCGGTCGGGCCGCTGTATCTGGGCATTGGTGGTAGCCAGGGAGAGGGTCTCTCGGCATTGTTGTCGCTCGGGCTTTCGTTTTAATGCATTATTTCGATTGTAGATATTCCACCACACTGTCAGCCGGTATATGACTGGCATCGTCATCGCTGCGTCCTTTGTATTCCAGCTCGCCTTTTTCAAGGCCCTTGTCGCTGACGACAATGCGGTGCGGTATCCCGATCAGTTCCATATCGGCGAACATCACCCCGGGCCGCGCATTGCGGTCATCGAACAGCACGTCAAAGCCTGCCGCTTGCAAATCTTCATATAACTGCTCGGCTGCGGCTCTTACCGTGTCAGACTTGTGCATGTGTATCGGCGAAATAACCACCTCGAACGGTGCGATACTGCTGGGCCAGATAATGCCCTTGTCATCGTGATTCTGTTCGATAGCAGCGGCGACCACGCGGGTGATCCCGATGCCGTAACAACCCATGTGCATGACAGCACTCTTGCCGTTTTCATCCAGCACCGTGGCTTCCATCGGTTCACTGTAGGTGGTGCCAAGCTGAAAAATATGCCCGACTTCGATGCCACGCTGGATTTTAAGCGTGCCCTTGCCGTCAGGGGAGGGATCTCCTTCGACGACATTGCGGATATCCGCTACCACGGGTTCATTGGTATCGCGCCCCCAATTAACCCCGGTGATATGTACGCCGTCTTCATTGGCGCCGCTGGTAAAGTCGGACATCAATGAGGCTGCGTGGTCGACAATCACTGGAATCTCCAGCCCTACCGGTCCAATGGAACCCGGGCCACAGCCGATGGTTTTACGGATTGCACTTTCGTCTGCGAAGGTCAGCGGTTCGGCAACTTGCTCCAGGTGTTCTGCCTTGATGGCGTTTAGATCGTGATCACCCCGCAGCACCAGTGCCACCAGATCGTGCTCACAGCTCTCGCTGGCATTAACTACCAGAGTCTTGACTCCGGCCGAGAGCGGCATGCCGAGCAGGTCTGCTACGGCTTGCATGGTATGCACATCAGGCGTGTCCACACGAGCTGTTTCCGCGCCAGGCGCAGCCCGTTCGCCGTTGCTGACTGCTTCGGCTTTTTCCATGTTGGCTGCATAGTCGCTGTCAGTGGAGTAGACCAGCGCATCCTCTCCACTATTGGCAATCACGTGAAACTCCCGTGACTTGGCCCCACCAATACTGCCGCTATCCGCTTCTACCGGTCGGTAAGACAGGCCTATCCGGTCGAAAATGCGACAGTAGGTGTTATGCATGTGATCAAACATTTCCAGCAACGACTCTTCAGATGTATGGAAGGAGTAGCCGTCTTTCATCACAAATTCACGCGAGCGCATGACGCCAAAGCGGGGACGAATTTCGTCACGGAATTTGGTCTGTATTTGATAAAAATTGATCGGCAGCTGGCGGTAGCTGCGCAGATCCCGTCTGGCGATGTCGGTGATAACCTCTTCATGAGTCGGGCCCATGCAGTAGGATCTGTCGTGGCGGTCGGTCATGCGCAGCAGTTCCGGCCCGTACTTTTCCCAACGCCCGCTCTCCTGCCACAATTCGGCCGGGTGGACCGCTGGCAACAAGACCTCAACGGCCCCCGAGCGATCCATTTCCTCACGTACAATTTTCTCTACCTTGCGCGCGACTCGCAGACCAAACGGCATCCAGGAGTACAGCCCGGCTCCCAATCTCCGTATCATGCCGGAGCGCAGCATCAGCTGATGGCTGATCACCTCGGCATCAGATGGCGTTTCCTTGGTAGTGGAAATGTGGAAATTGCTCGCTCGCATCAATCAGGTTTCCGTTTTCGAGAGTAAATACGGTATGTTTAGTCCGCTAACATGCCAGTTTGCCGTATTATTTGCAAAAAGTGTACGCGCGAGTGTAGCCCACATTCTCTAAACCTCACATTCTCTAAACTCAGGTGGTTAATGTCAGATCGCAGACTACAGGTATTCCACACCGTTGCGGGTGTGCTCAGCTTCACCAAGGCTGCCGAGATACTCAATATGACTCAGCCGGCCGTGACATTCCAGGTACGGCAACTGGAAGAAGATTTCAATACTCGTCTGTTCGATCGCTCACATAACAAAATCAGCCTGACCGAGGCTGGTGAGTTGGTCGATGACTATGCGACCAGAATCATCGGGCTCTATCAGGAAATGAGTGAGTCGGTCAAAGACATGACAGGCGATAACACCGGCGTCATCACCATTGGAGCCAGCACAACGATTGCCGAGTACATGTTGCCGGGCTTGCTCGGTGAATTTCGCAAGCAATTTTCCGAGGTGCTGGTACGACTCAAGGTTGCCAACACAGAGGCTATCGTGGCGATGGTGGAGGACAACACGATTGATCTGGGTGTTGTTGAGGGTGAAGTGAACAATCAGCAGCTGTTGGTGGAGGATTGCCAGATTGATGAATTGGTAGCCATTGTTGCCAACGATCACCCCCTGAGTTCCCGGCAATCCCTATTGCCAGCAGATCTTGTCGACTACCCGTTTATTTTTCGTGAGGACGGCTCAGGCACTCGCAGTGTTATTGTCAGCTATCTTGAACAGCAGGGTATGAAGGAGAGTCAGTTAAGCAAGCCGTTCGAGCTTGGCAGTACAGAGGCGATCAAGGGAGCAGTGCAGGCCGGTATGGGGATATCAATCGTTTCCGAGGCAACGCTGGTGAAAGAGCTGCAGCTGAAAACCTTGTCTGCCCTGACACTTGATCCACCCATGCGACGCCAGTTTTCGTTTGTCCGGCAGCGTCAGAAATTTCGTACCCATTTGATGGATACTTTGTTTCAATTCGCACGAGCTTATTTTGTGGACCGGGCCGCAATAGACCAAGCTTGATAAAACCACTAGCCCAGCATGATCGATCTGAACACCGGCAATTTTCGTTCAGCGTCGGTGACAGCGCCTTTTCTCAGATCACCTGCCATACAGGTCAGTGCGCTTGCGTGTATTTCGCCAACGCTGGATTCGATGTTGCGATGAACATGGCCGCAATAAATACCGATAATATTCTCAAAACCGGCAACAATATCGTTGAAAGTCTCAGTCACCGACCACGGTTCAAATTGTTGGGGGTCGGGGATCTCGGTGGCTTCGAAAGGTGTGTGATGCATAAAGATGGCAGTCGGTCGGTTCGAATCACGCAGCAGCATAGCTTTAAATGAGTCCAGACGCTCAGGGCAAAGCTCTCCCTTGTTAGTTGCGACAGACAATGTGTCCAGCACTATCAACCGTACAGGCAAGTGGTCCACACAGTACTGGATAAACGGAGCATCAACAGGCAGTTCGTTTCCGGCGAAGGTGTCCAGCAGTGGCTGGCGCTTGTCCCGATTCCCCACCAATACCCGATAGGGAGCATTCAACCTGTCGAGCTGGGTTTTGGCGGCCCGGTATTCCTCGGGTTTGCCGTCATGGGCAACATCGCCGGTATGGACCACCAGATCGGGCAGCTGCGGCAACGCATTGATATGCTCTATACACAGAGCCATATCCCGTTCCCGCTGGGGAAACTCTGCTGACAGGTGGCTGTCTGAAATTTGAACGATGTGGACTGTCATGACTGCTGTTTCAGTGGCTCTGTTGTCGATTCGGGCATGGTAAGGTACAGCAGTCGATAATTCGGGACAACATCAGACGAAAACACGCATGAGTAAAGAATCTGGCACCACCCCCTCAGGTAGTTCCCCCTCAGGTAGTTCCATAGGCAAGCCCTCAATTGAGGAGCTGACCCGGCAACTACTGGAGTTTCGAGATGCGCGTGACTGGAGGCAGTTTCATTCACTGAAAGATTTAATACTGTCATTGCACCTTGAGGCAGGGGAGCTGCTCGAGCTCACACAGTGGAAATCCGAACAGGTGTTCGAAGAAGAAGCGCTGAACCCCGAAACACAGCAACGTCTGCGCGAGGAATGCGCAGACGTGTTGTTGTACCTGTTGCTGGTAGCGGAACGCGCAGGCATAGATATTTTACAGGCCGCTGAAGACAAGATTGCGGCCAATGCAAAAAAGTACCCGGTAGAAAAATCCAGAGGAACGTCGGCCAAGTATACTCAGCTGCGATAGTGATCCATCAGTATTTGTGCAACCTCGGGGCGTGAAAATTCTTCCGGAGGTGCCTTGCCTTCCGATAACATTTCTCTGACCGCTGTGCCCGACAGCAGCACGAAATCCTCTTTGTTGTGATCCGGTGCTTCGCGCATCATCACCACTTTGTTCAGCTTTTTCGAGTACGCGGTGTGATCGGCTTTGAACAGTTCAATCTTCAATGCGCCTGCCGGTACCTTGTCGAATATTTCCTGCGCCTCAAACGGTTCATAGTAATCACCCACGCCTGCATGGTCACGCCCGATGATAAAATGGGAAGCCCCCATGTTCTGGCGAAATACCGCATGCAGTAGCGCCTCTCTCGGTCCGGCGTAAAGCATGTCGAACCCGTAGCCTGTTACCATGGCAGAGTTTTCCGGGAAGTACAGTTCTATCATTTTACGAATGGCTGCATCTCTGACCGGTGCTGGAATGTCGCCGGGTTTCAGTTTACCCAACAGCATATGGATGACCAGACCCTCTGCTTCAAGGCGTTGCATTGCCATGTGACATAACTCTTCATGTGCTCTGTGCATCGGGTTACGGGTCTGGAAAGCGACGACCCGACTCCAACCTCGCTTGGCAATGTCGGCACGAATCTCGGTCGCAGTTCTGAAGGTGTCCGGGAAATCAACCTCGAAGTAGCTGTAGTTCAAAACCTGTATCGGGCCCGAAATCAGCGTCTTGCCTTGGGCAACAAACTCTGCCACACCAGGGTGTTCAGAATCTGTGGTGCCGTAGACTTGCCGGGTCAGGGTTTGAATTTCTGCATCGGAGAAGGTTTCTACTGCCTCAACCTGCTGGATAGCCAGCAGTGGCTGGCCTTCCCTGTTGGGATCATTCAGAGCGATCCGGTCGCCTGCCTTGATTGAACCGGCATCGACCACAAGATTCAATACCGGAGTTGGCCAGAACAAGCCCTTTTTGGTGGTCATGGATTCGCCTACCGACAACGCGTCGGCTTTGTCCATAAAACCTTCGAGAGGGGTAAAGTAGCCGGCGGCCAACATCACTGCGTTGCCTGCCGAGGCAGAGCTGACAGTTATTGAGGGGAGTGCGGCGCCCTCGGCAACCATCTGTTGCCGGAGTTTGTCGTCATCGACAAACAAGGGTTTCAGTTGTTCTGCGCCATGTGGTGCGATCAAATTGCTCATTTTGAATATCTTAAAGTGCTAAATATTGAGTACAGAAAAATTGAGTCGTGCACGATACCGTGAGGTGCGAAGTCTGTCCATGACACAGCTTATATGCTGATTTATATTACCGCATTGGTAATTTTATTTGTCAGAGTGGTAAAACGGCCTGAAGTTTGCCGCCATTTCATCCATTTAGCGGTCAAATACGGTTAGTATTTCGCACTAAGTTGCCCAGACACGTGAGTCTGCAACAAACCGTTGCCGTGACCTGAGCCTTTGGGGTGATCCCCCGGAAAACTATGCTCGATATCATAAGAGATTGGTACAACCGGAATTTCTCGGACCCGCAAACAGTCATCCTGGTACTGATGCTGTTAGGGGTTTCGGGTCTGCTGTGGCTGTTTGGCGGAATTCTGGCACCGGTTCTGGTAGCGGTGGTCATGGCCTATCTGCTGGAAGGTGTGGTCGCTACTCTGGAGCGGCGTGGGGTCAATCGAACCCTGAGCGTTGTTTTCGTGCTGGTGCTGGCAATATCCATCGCAGCAGTGCTGGCATTCGGGCTGCTGCCCATTCTCTCCAAGCAGGTAACTGAACTGGTTCGATCTCTGCCTGATATGGTTGCCAAGGGGCAGGATCAGTTATTGCGGCTGCCGGAGTTGTATCCGGATATTTTTACCCAGCAACAGATTTACGACCTGATCACCAATGTCAGGGCCGAGGTCGGTCAAGCTGGACAAAAGATCCTGTCTTTCTCGATAGCCAAGCTTGGCACCGTTGTACAGATCCTGATCTACGTGGTGCTGGTGCCGCTTATTGTTTTCTTCACGCTCAAGGACAAGCATGTGCTGCTCGCCTGGGCCAGCAAGTTTGTGCCCAAGCGAAGTGAGCTTTCATTTCAGGTGTGGCGCGAAGTTGATCTGAAGATAGCCAATTACATCCGCGGAAAATTTGTCGAGATCTCGATTGTGTGGGTCGTTACCTATGTCATTTTTGCGTTGATGGGCCTCAACTATTCGCTGTTGCTGAGTTTTCTGGTCGGGTTGTCAGTCATCATTCCGTTTGTAGGTGCGGTTGCGGTGACTGTGCCACTGGCGCTTATTGCCTTCTTTCAATGGGGTATCAACGCCCACTTCTGGTGGCTAATGATCATCTACCAAATCATTCAAATACTGGATGGTAATGTATTGGTGCCCTTGTTGTTTTCGGAGGCAGTAAATCTGCATCCTCTGGCCATTATTATTGCCGTGGTATTTTTTGGCGGCCTGTGGGGTATTTGGGGAGTCTTCTTTGCCATTCCGCTGGCAACACTGGTGCAAGCTGTCCTCAATGCCTGGCCACGCTCCCGCCAAAACCAGAACCGCGAGGCTGTTGCAGCTCCTGCAGACGGACAACCTGTCTAGTCTCAATACCGGTTTTTAATGTGGGGATTGGG
>CALFCE010000369.1 GCA_937951215.1 uncultured Granulosicoccaceae bacterium | reverse complement strand
TGCTGGCTGGAGTGACTGCAATCATATCGTAATGTTTTTTTCTTTATACTCGTCAAAAATCCACCACAAGGGCTATAGTTAAGGGTGCAAACCCACAATTGAGATGTTGAGGACTATTCGCGTGAGAACACCCCTTTACGCAACGTTGATGTTCGTTTTGTTTCTGGTCTTGAGTGCCAGTGTTTTCCTGAATGTCGCGCTTGCCCAATCGACGTCACTGGAACTCGGAGGCGGCGGTGGAAACCAATCCGGAGACGGTAAACAGACGCTGGATCTCGGGCCCGCACCAAAACCTGCAGCGGCTCCAACAGCCCAACCGTCAGCCTCGGGAGCGGCGACCCCGTCAGGCGTTCAGGGCCCGGCCAACCTTGCTGATTTGATTCGCACAACCCATGGGGCCTGGGATGTCGCTTGTGAAAAATCGGGCAGCCCTTGTGTTATGGCTCAAATTGGTAACGACGACAAAGGTACACCTATTCTGGAAATGGTACTGAGGCTGCTGCCGAGTCCGCAGGACATTCAAGGTCAGAAAGTGATCGCAGTAACGGATATCATCACGCCGCTGGGTGTTGTACTAACCTCGGGCCTATCGATGAAGATTGACAGCAAGCAGGAGCAACGTGCGCCCTTCCAGATCTGTACCGAGCAGGGGTGTCTGGTTCGTGAGCCGCTGACGGCAGAGGCAGTCAACGAGTTCAAACGCGGGGCCAATGCCCGCTTAACCGTTGTTGCCGCCAATCAAGGGCCGGTTGAGGCAACCATCTCGCTCACAGGTTTTACCAAAGCCTACAACATGCTCAGGTGAGCCTGCCTGGGTGTCAGTCTGTTTATCATTCTAAGTGCCATTCTCTGTGCCAGCCTAAATGAATGCCTCACAGTACCTGATCGTTGGTGCTGGTGGCGGTATTGGCGCGGCTCTGGTCGCAAGAATTCTGGCATCCGAGCCATCACTACCTCCTGAACCCTCCAGCTCGCTCGCTACAGACAACGCAGCTTGCTTTGTGCATGCAACCTGGCACCGTCGCAAACCTGAATTGGAACACCCTCAGTTACGCTGGCATCAGCTGGATGTGACTGATGATTCGCAAATCGCCAATCTGGCATCTGAGTTACAAGCCGACATGCAGCAAGCGCCGCTACACTGGCTGGTTAACTGTGTCGGTGTGCTGCACCATGAAACTCTTCAACCGGAAAAAAACCTGCGGGCGGTAAAGGCTGCCGCCATTAGCGAGTTGATTGATATCAACTGTACGCCCAGCTTGTTGCTGGCGAAGCATTTTGCTCCACATCTCAAGCAACACAAGGCTGCTGTCTTTGCCACCGTTTCGGCCAAGGTGGGCAGCATCGAGGACAACCGGCTCGGTGGCTGGTACAGTTACCGAATGTCCAAGGCGGCGTTGAACATGGCTTTGAAAACACTGTCGATTGAGTGGCGGCGAACTCATCCAGGGGTTTGTGTTGCAGCACTGCACCCGGGTACCACTGCTACCGGACTATCCGAACCGTTTCAGCACAATGTGCCATCTGACCAATTGTTCAGTAGTGCAAAAACTGCAGACTATCTATACCGCCTGATGAGCAATCTCGAGCCTTCTGCCAGCGGGCGTTTCTGGGCATTCGATGGAGAGGAACTACCTTGGTAGTTTCTTGCTTATAACCCGATGAACCCTCCTGTACGCCCGCTTGACCCGGCGGCTTTTCATAAAGATCCCTATCCGTTTCTTCGCAGTCTGCGATCTGAAGCTCCGATCTGTTTTGTACCGGAGCTGGATGCCGTGATGGTCACCAGGCGTGATGACGTATTTGCGCTGGAGAAAAAAGTAGACGTGTTTTCATCGGTGCAGCCCGGCGGCTTGATGACGGTGCTGATGGGTGAAAACCTGATGCGAAAGGATGGTGACGAACACAGCGCCGAACGGCTGCAAATGAATGAATCGCTTTCGCCTTCGATGGTTAAAAACCAATGGCAGCAGTTGTTTTATCGTGATACTCAAGTGCTGCTGGATACGCTGGAGGGCAAAACCGAGATTGATCTTGTCACTGAATTTGCGATGCCTGTTTCTGCCAATGCCTTGCGACGTGTGACTGGCTTGAACAATCTGTCACCTGAACAGCTCGACTGGGCTTCGCAAAGTATGATTGATGGCATCGCCAATTATGCCGGCAACCCGGCGATTGAGGAACGCTGTCATGAGGCGACCGGGTTAATAGATCAGTGTATTGATGATCGCTTGCCTGAGGTTTCGGAAACTCCTGAGGCATCGCTGATTAGTGTACTTACGCGCGCCGGGCAGCCTTTGGAAAATGTTCGGGCCAATATCAAGCTGGCCATTAGTGGTGGGCAAAATGAACCACGCGATGCCATTGCGGGAACCACCTGGGCACTGTTGAATCATCCGCAGCAATTGCAAGCGATCCGCGACGGGATTAACACCTGGCGAGATGCGTTCGAGGAGTATGCCCGCTGGATGTCCCCGATCGGTATGTCACCGCGGCGAATAGCGAAACCTTACCAGTGGCATGGAGTGGATTTCTTGCCCGAACAACGGGTTTTCCTGATGTTCGGTAGCGCTAATCGCGATGAAGCCGTGTTTGATAAACCAGACTGTTTTGATATATCCAGAGATACCCGCAAAGCGGTCAGTTTCGGAGCAGGTCCGCATTTCTGTGCCGGGGCCTGGGTGTCTCGCTGCCTGATTGGTGAGGTGGCCTTGCCGCTTTTGTTTGAGCGCTTTCCCGATATGCGCTTGTCTGGCAAAACCGAGTTCGCTGGCTGGGCATTCCGCGGGCCCTTGCAGGTGCAAGTCGAGCTGCAGCCAGGGTAGGAGCCAAATCTGCAGCCATCTCTGCGGCCATATTTTGGGGTCATATTTGGGGTCATATTGGCGGCTAGGGCAGAAGTAAGCGCAACCCGCAAACCTGGCTGGCCTGTTAGAATAGGATATGCATAAATCGGTGATTCAACCCATTCCTCCTTCCACCCCCCAAAGTCCGGTTACGTGGTACCCGGGTCAAGAGCGGTCTGAACCGGCCGGGCCAAATGCCAGTGAAGTTGAGTGCCCGCCACCAGCGGTGCAGGACAAGGCGCAAGCGCTGAGTTTTGGCAAGCTGCAGAAACGGCTAAAACACCTGACAGGCAAGGCGGTGGTTGACTATGGAATGATCGAGTCAGGTGATCGAGTGATGGTTTGTGTTTCTGGTGGCAAGGATTCCTATACCTTGCTGGACATGTTGATCCACCTGCAGAAGGTCGCGCCGGTCGACTTCGAACTGCATGTGGTCAATCTCGATCAAAAACAGCCCGGCTTCCCTGAACATGTGTTACCTGATTATCTATCCTCCATGGGGGTGGATTTCCACATACTCGAGCGCGACACCTACTCGGTAGTCAAGCGAGTTGTACCGGAAGGCAAGACGACCTGTGGTCTTTGTTCGCGCTTAAGGCGAGGGACCTTGTATGGATATGCCGAGGAAAAGCAATGCACCAAAATCGCGTTGGGCCATCATCGCGATGACATCATCGAAACGCTGTTTCTTAATCTTTTTCACGGTGGCAAGCTTCAGGCAATGCCACCCAAGCTACTCAGTGATGATGGCCGCAATGTGGTGATCAGACCGCTTGCCTACGTTCCTGAATCATTGATTATTGATTACAGCGCGCATCGCCAGTTTCCGATTATTCCGTGTAATTTGTGTGGGTCGCAGCCCAATTTACAGCGCGCGGAAATCAAACGGATGTTGCAGGGTTGGGAAGCTGTGCAACCCGGGAGGTGTGAATCGATTTTTTCCGCGATCAAGGATGTCAGGCCATCACAGTTGGCCGATGGCAATCTGCACGACTTTATTTCCCTGACAGCGACAATGGCCGGTAAAACTGACGATTAGCGGGGACGGCTGAAATAAGCCGTGCCTAAAAGGCGGCAACTAAAAGTTGGGCGGGGTGCCGAGAACGTACATCCCGCCCAACAACATCAATCCCTGTTTTCCTATCCTCCAATCCTTTGTCAGTACCACTCTTGTTGGCCGGTGGCTTGTACACGCTAACGGCTGCCGGGCTGATCCCTGTGACATTCTGTTTACAATTACTGCACTATTGCACACTAATGGTCTCGTGATGATGATCAGTGATAAGCAGACCCGTAACCACGCTCCAGCACAACCGCCACGGCACCCGGGCTATGTCACACATGGCCGAAGGCTGCGGGAGACCACAGTGACTTTGCAGTCAATGAGGGTAGTATTTCATTGTTTTTCGTGGGTTTTCTGGCGTTTATAGTTTGAAGTGGTCGTTCTTGTCGGTAAAAAACCCCAGCTAATGTAATCAAGCGTGAACAGTGGACTCGGTTGCTGAGTTTTTAGTGTATTTCCAATTTACACTAGGCGCGCAAGCATTGTTGGGAGCTTGCATCACTGCATGGACAGCACCTATTCATGAGTAGAACAACCCAAAGCATGAGCAGTCGCGATACAACCGACATCCTGAGTTCAGTAACCCTGCTGGTTGTTGACGATGATGATGTAATAGCCAGTGCGGTCAGCAATATGCTGCGAAGTGGGGGCGCAACCGTCTTCACAAGCTACAGCGCTGCCGAAGCACTGGATTGCCTAGACAAGAACCCCGTCGATGCTGTGTTCTCCGATTTGACCATGGAGGAAATGGACGGCTTCGAGTTGATGGAGTCGGTGAAACAGCGCGACAACACGCTCTCTGTAGTCATCATGAGCACCCACGCCTCGCCCGACACGGCGATGCGGGCCCGCAATCTTGGAGCTTCTGCATATCTGCGCAAGCCGTTCAAGTCAGATGTCTGTGTTGAGGCCGCGGCCAGGGCCGTCAACGAAAGGCGTGAGAAGATCGGTATACAGTCCCTGGGCTCCAATCAGAAAACCATGGATGCCAGCAATGAACCCAGGCATGAATCCAGTCACAAACCCAGTCACAAAACTCCAGGCCTGGAAATCGAGTAAAGCGTCCTCGTTACCGCTGTTTTATCTGGGCAGTGACAGCTGCTGTCACCTCATTCAGACCGGAGTCACCACCCAGCTCACAGGTGCGCAAATTTCCTGATTCGAAAGCTGCATCGACTGATTCGGAAATCAAGGCACCGGCTTTCAGCGCTGCCTGACAGTTTTGCCTGCGACCCAGCCAATCAAGCATCATTGCGCCAGATAGAAACATCGCAACCGGGTTAGCCAAACCTTTGCCCACAATATCAGGGGCGGTACCGTGACAGGGCTGGAACACGGCATGATCATCCCCGATGTCGGCCGAAGGGGCATAGCCCATACCGCCCATGATAGCGGCTCCCAAATCAGACAAAATATCACCAAACATGTTTTCCGTAACCATGACATCAAAATTCCATGGTTGATTCACCATGTGCATAGCCATGGCATCCACATAGGCATGTTCCATAGTCAGTGCGTCGTCCCCATGTTGTTCGGCAAGCTCGTAAAAGATCTCGCGGAAAAAGGCAAAAGCCCCAAACACATTGGCTTTGTCGATGCAGGTAACGCGTCCGCTTGAACCTTCACTTTTGCGACGTGAGGCGAGTGCGAATACATGTTTGAATAATTTTTCAGACACTTCGCGAGTGATCAGCAGTGTCTCGGTTGCCTCTACACCGTCAACACGCGTACCTTTGCGATCAGGTGCAAACAACCCTTCAATCGATTCTCGAACCAACACAAAATCGATGTCTCGCGCACGCGGATCGGCCAGAGGAACCGGCACCCCCGGGATCGCGCGCACCGGGCGAATCCCTGCATACAGACCGAGTCGGAATCGCAGCTCGATTTGTGGTGTGATCTCGGTGCCGTCCGGATAGCGAACTGCCGGATCGCCCATTGCGGAGAGCAACACAGCATCGGCCGCCCTCGCTGCGGCAACGGATGCTTCGGGTAATGACTCACCGGTTTCCTGGTAGGTGCCCGCTCCGGCTTGTAGCGCTTGGAAATCCAGGCTGACTGCCGACTCGTCATCGCTGGCCAACTCACAGGCGAGTTGCAACAAGTCCAGACAAGGGGGCGTTATTTCCTTGCCAATACCATCACCATCGAAGACGGCAATTGAAAACGTTTGCTGATTGTTCATGAGTTAAAGCTACCTTGCGTACTGTCTTTGGAATTAGAGATACCGCTCCAGATTGCGCAGCGGTACGTCCCAGTGTGCGGGTTTTTTTCCTGAATATCCGGTTTCGAAATGTGCGATTTGATCGCCCAGCAAGCAACCAAGGTAGGCGGTTTGACAGCCTTGGCCTGCGAAAGCGATATTTGATATGTTGGCAAGCGACTGACTCTTGACATTATCGAGGTGAGGACGCCCCATTTGGTTTGCCTGATAAGCTTGCTCGACCCATTGCAAGTGTTCAGGTTCACTGTCATCCACAATCACTTCGGCTTGCAAATGCGACTCGGCAGCCGCGCCTTGCAAGTCTTTGTCAGCTGCGCTTAATCGAATGACACGGTTGCTGACAATACTGACAATCCAGATACCACCTTGTGTGTCCATGCTCAATCCATCCGGAAAGACTCCCGCGTCGAACCGGTAAATCACTCGGTGGTTACTCAAAGACCCATCAGGGCCGATATCGTAGGCACTCAGGCGGCGGGCAAAGGTTTCGTTGACCAGCAGTCGCTTGTTGTCATCGTCAATAAAGCACTCGTTTGTATATCCCAGTTGATCCGCCACAATCCTGGCCTTGAATTCACCGGGGCGACAGACCGCAACAAAGCCGGTATCAGCATGCTGGTTATAGTCTCTGGCTCGAGGGGTCAGGCGCGTGCTGATGGTGAGCCACAAAAAACCATTTGAATCGTAGGTGACGAAATTACAGGGTGGCAGTGGCTCGCCCTCTATTGAGGTAATAACGGCCTCGGTCCTGCCATCATCGAACAAGCGGTAAATACCCCCAAGCTCATCGCCAAGGTGCGCCAGTAAAAAGGTGCCGTCGGCCTCAAGTGCGATGCCGTTCGGGCGTAGCTGGAACTCCGAATTTTTGGCGATTATGTGCTCGACATCACCGTTGGGAGAAATAACACTGACGCCACCATTGCCCTGCCAGCAAGGAACGAACAGCAAGCCACTGGAATGGGCCACCACACATTCCGGCCGACTCAAGCCCGCGCCTGAAAACCCTAACGAAGATAACGACATAACCATCGCTGCACCCTTTAGTTTGGTAGTACTTGTCCGGGCATTGGGAATTCGGGCGAACCCTGTTTTGGCATGCTGTGCTGTTGCCCTGCAATGAGACAACGGCAAAACGGATTGTCTACGAATGGCAATAATGTCGCTGATTTTGGCATTGATTTTTATCTAACCTATTGAAAAAAAACAATATAAAAGAAATACTGACGCAGGTGGGTCTGGCACAATGGACAGGATTTCGCTGGCGCTATCAACTCGGTGCCTGCAGTCATAGTCTTAGACTGGCTTAACACTCGTACGCGCAGACAGTTCCGATAAGCACAATCATACCGGATGGGATCTTTGGTTGCTTGTCATCATGCAGACTTCGCGGGTGAAATGTGTTCACATAAGAGCAGCTGTCACATGCCTTGCGCTTAATCGCAAGACGGTCTGCAAGGTTGCGAACATCGACTGAAAGACAGGATTAAACCGGATTTACCTCGTAACAGGAGAATGTCAATGAACAAAGCACTGGATACTGACACCGCTGCACTTGTGCAGGCTGACAGAAAGCATGTCTGGCACCATTTGACACAGCACAAGCCTTACGAGGCCACCGATCCGTTGATGATTGTCAAAGGTGACGGCATGCGTGTCTGGAACCAAAATGGCAAGGAACATCTTGATGCCGTCTCCGGCGGTGTCTGGACTGTTAACGTCGGCTACGGTCGGGAATCTATCGCCAATGCGGTGCGTGACCAGCTGGTGGAACTAAACTATTTCGCTGGTTCTGCCGGCACCATTCCCGGTGCGAAGTTTGCCGAGAAACTGATCTCCAAAATGCCTGGCATGAGCCGGGTTTACTATTCAAATTCCGGTTCCGAGGCCAACGAGAAAGGCTACAAGATCGTGCGACAGATTGCGCATCAGCACTACGCCGGCAAGAAACATAAAATTTTGTACCGTGATCGTGACTATCACGGTACAACCATAACCGCACTCAGCTCTTCCGGCCAGATAGAACGCAAGCAGCAATACGGGCCCTATACCCCTGGATTTGTTGAGGTACCTCATTGCTGTGAATATCGTTGCCAGTTCGATGATGCGAGCGACTATGGTGTAAAGGCCGCAAAAGAAGTTGAAAAGGTGATTTTGCAGGAGGGTCCGGATACCGTCGGCAGCCTGGTGTTGGAACCTGTCACCGCAGGTGGTGGTGTTATTACACCACCCGAAGGCTACTGGGAAACGATTCAGGAAATCTGTAAAAAATATGATGTGCTACTGCACATTGATGAAGTGGTTTGCGGGGTGGGGCGCACTGGCGCCTGGTTTGGTTATCAGCACTATGGAATCAAGCCCGACATCGTGACCATGGCCAAAGGCGTTGCCAGCGGTTATGCCGCGATTTCCTGCACGGTCACAACAGAGGAGGTCTTTGACAAGTTCAAAACCAACTCTGATGACCCGATGAGTTACTTCAGAGACATCAGCACCTTTGGTGGCTGCACCTCTGGTCCGGCGGCCGCACTCGAAAATATGCGTATCATTGAAGACGAGAACCTGATTGACAATACCACTGCCATGGGTGAATACCTGATGGAACAGCTGCGAGGTTTGCAGAATAAATACAAGGTTATCGGTGATGTGCGAGGCAAGGGTCTATTCTGCGGAGCGGAACTGGTGATGGATCGACAAACCAAAGAGCCGGCACCCGAATCCATGCTGGCTGCTATCGCGGGTGATTGCATGGAGCAGGGTGTGATTATCGGGCGTACCAACCGAAGTCTGGATGGTCTGAACAATACCATCTGTTTAAGTCCCGCCTTGATCAGCACCAAGGATGATATCGACGAAATTATTACTGCCATTGATAACGGCCTGGGTAAACACGGCGTTATCTGAATTTAACTTTCAAGCCAGGATCAGGTACTGCTGATCCTGAAATTTCCGCCGCGGTTTTCCCCAGCGGTTTTTCAAACAGAAAAGC
>CALFCE010000368.1 GCA_937951215.1 uncultured Granulosicoccaceae bacterium | reverse complement strand
CCCAATTCTAGAAACGTCAAGAAATAGGAACCTGGTGAATAAAAAAAGAATCGTAAGCGATGCAAAGAAGCCCCGCCCTCCATCGCCATGTTTAATATATTTTTCAATTAGTTAAGTAAATAATGGAATAGTTAAGCGGTGCTATGTGAAGGTTGTTCGAATTAATCGGAACGGACGAATCTGCCCGCTACACTTGGTTGGTGACGAGTCACGGCTGTCCGATTATATCGGGACGGACGATTCGAGCTGACTTTTACCGTTTCATGGAGCCCTACCTCAACAAGGGAAGTCCATGGAATTCCACACAAGTTTTGCCACTGCAATGCTCACAGCTGCTGCCAGCCTTCTACTGAGTGCCTGCACCAATAATAATGACAACGATCGACCAGTTTCAGTTTTTGAAGCAAGCCGGGTGGAAGGTATCTGGTCAGCCCCTGCTTACGGGAAAATTTTCGAGTTCACCCGCTCGGACAACGGCTATAACTCAACCATGTTTCACGTAACCGACAATTCCTGTTTGCACGGTAAGCTGGAGAGCAATCTGACGGTTGAAGATCTCGCACGTGTTATCCGGCTCTCTGATACTGAAGATCAAATAGAAATCCGCCGCGCCGGGAGGGTGCTAGCCCCCGGAGTGAACTACACGAGACTGACACAGCTACCCGATCTTTGTACAGATACACAACGGCTGGCGGTCAAGGGGGAATCAGGTTACCAGTTTGATCCACAAGCCGATTTCCAGATCTTCTGGGATACGTTCAACGAACTTTACATAGACTTCGGTCTCAGTGGCACAGACTGGCTGCAGATCTACAATGAAGCACAGGAAGAGCTGTCTATTATCAACACCGAAGAAGAGCTTGCCGGGCTGTTCGCTAAAATGATAACACCACTTCAGGACGGACATAATGTCATTGTGCGGGGTGATCTTGGTAACGGTGTACTGTCTCTTCTGGACAGCGACGCAGAGTTCGATGAGTTCTCTGTATCGTTGAAACCCGACTTTGTGGATACTATTCTTGCCGAGTACGCGTCGATCAATGGCCTGTCACTGCCACTGGAGGACAGTCAACAGGCGGGCTTTGAAACTTATCTCGAAGAACAGGAGTTTCTGACAGAAGAAATCATACTTGGCTACGCCGTCTCGCCGTTGCGAAGGTCTGCTAATGATTTTTTTGCCTGGTTCAAGCTGGAGCCGAATATCGGCTATCTGTTTATTGACAGGCTGGCAGGATTTGCTGACAGCGAATTCGATGTTGCCACCGACACAATGCTGGCAGAATCTGCGCTGAACACATCGTTGACTGAGCTGCAAGACGTTGATGGATTGATTATCGATCTGCGCTTCAACGATGGAGGTGAAGAAGAGGTCAATCTGACTGTTGCACGGCACTTCATTCCCAGTACTCATCACGCTTATTCAAAGCAGGCTCGTCTGCGTGATAGTCGTACCCCACTGAGGGACATATTCCTGGATCCCAGCAGTGGGCAACAATATCTCGGGCCGATCGTGATCCTGACCAGTACCAGAACCGGCAGCGCTGCCGAGGCACTGGTACTGTCCCTACGCGATCTACCCAATGTGTCCGTAATTGGGGAGGCAAGCGCCGGACGGTTTTCCAATACTCTTGACGCCCGCGTGAGCTCCGATATTGCCTTTGGATTGTCTAACGAGTATTACTTTAGCGCGGCTGGCGAATGGTTCGAACGAGTTGGAATCCCCGTTGACGAGCCCGTGTCCTTCTCGACTTTGAATCAGCGGGAATTGAAGCGTGATTTCGCCATCGAACGAAGCGTGGAGCTGCTGACGCAATAATAAAATATGCTGGCTCTTTCTCCCCCACAACCAATAGTCATCACCATCACCAGTCTACCGTTTTTACTGGCGGCATTTCAGGGTTTAACCTTGACAGTGATTTTGTGGTTCATGAAATCATCGACCGTGGGTGAGGGATATTCAGCCAATCGGCTACTCTCCGGTTTCTTGCTAGTGCTGTGTATTGTACTGGTGGACCACGCAGCCGACACGACCGGATACTATTTTTACGCACCAGCGTTGATCGATACGACAGCACCATTGCTCCTGCTGATAGGGCCTTTGCTGTGGGGGTATGTAAAACTGCAGTGCAGCCCGGAAGATTTGCGATTTCGATGGCAACATCTGGTCCACTTACTGCCGGCTGTCCTGCAACTGTGTATCCTGCTGCCCTTTATACTCAACACACAATACGACGCCAAGCTACTGCATTTTTATGATGCCTGGTTTTCGGATTTGCACATCGATAGCGGAGATTCCACAACCAATTGCCCATCGGTTTTACCCTGGAACTGGAGCAATTGTCTGATCACCTTGCAAACGGTTGTCGGCAAACCAGAGTTTGACCTTGTTCTAAAGTCTCCCCTGGCACTGCTCTGGCTGAGCAATATCGGCTTAATCTCACTGTGGGTATCTCTGATCGGGTATTTGACTCACAGCTTGATTCTATTGCAGCAGCATCGAGCAACCATGCGGCAACTCTCCAGCAGCCCAGCTTCCAGAGAAATGCGATGGCTAACGTACTTTATCTTACTCTGGGCAGCCACTGCAGCGTTCTATATTGCCACGTCATTTCAGCAGGAATTCTTCGACACAGAAGTACTCGGGAGTGACACCCGCGAAACGATCGTCCACTGGATGTTGAGCATTGGTGTCGTCTATCTGGGGGTGTTGGCGGTTCAGCAACCAGAGATATTTTCGAAAAACATCCGTATTGATTCCCATCCAGTTCAGCCATGTATTCCAAATCCAAGCGGCACGAAGTATCGGAATTCGCCATTGACTACCGAACTGATGGCCGAGATGCGTACGCAACTGGAACAACATCTGAGCTTGCATCAGAGCTATCTGGATCCTGAATTGTCACTTAAGTCACTGTCCGATCAGACCGGCATCGGCCCGCATGTTTTATCGCAGGTCATCAACGATGCGATTGGTGTGAATTTCTTCGACTATATCAACGGGTATCGACTTGAAGTGGTCAAGCGCGACCTGTTAAACGACGACAAAAGGAATATATTGCGGATTGCAACGGATGCTGGATTCAATTCGAAAAGCAGTTTCTATCAATTTTTTCGTAAACGTGAAGGCATGACTCCCAGCGAATGGAGAAAGTGCCAGTCTGGCAACAAGGGCTTCCGTCGTGCCTAGCCACCGTCACTTTTCCTCTCTCAGCGGTGTACCGGTTAAGGCAGCAACAATAAGGAAGTCACTTTCAACACAAGTATTTCGACAATGGATAAATGGCTTCTAAAGATATTTTTGCCCGATGACGATAGCTGGCTAAAGCATGCCAATCCGTGGTCAATCTGGACCAGATTCGCGACACTCCCCTTTATCATTCTTGCTATTTGGTCAAGAGCCTGGATAGGTTGGCTATCCGTGATCCCCGTGGTGTTGCTCGTTGTTTGGGTGGTGATAAACCCGACGTTGTTTCAAAAAGCACGTTCCTTTCAAAGCTGGGGTTCAAAGGCTGTGCTTGGAGAACGAATTTATATGCAACGCGGAGATATACCCATTCCACAACATCATTTACGGCTCATATCCATTCTCAATGTGCTGCAAACGCTCAGTGTTATTATCCTGGCCATAGGTCTCTGGAAATTGAATCTCTACCTCACTATTTACGGTATGACAACGATCTATCTTTCAAAGATGTGGTTTCTGGATCGTATGGTCTGGTTGTATGAGGACACTGAAAACCAGACTGAGACTGACGCACAAGACGGGATTTACTGACGCTGCCAATCGCCTTACTCTTTCTACTGATTGGCATTGCCACTTTCATCAGAACCCATCTTGCGCTCCAGCCATCTAACGCCCTGCCCGATAATCAGGATAATAATCAGATACTCCACAATCAGGATGGTATAGATCTCAAGGGCTCTGTATTCAGTTACGATCAGCTCGTTAGCGCGTCTGGTGAGTTCCTGCAGGCCAATAACTGAAACCAGCGCGGACATCTTGACCATATAGGCAAACTGATTGCCGAGTGCCGGCAATATGCGTTTGATGGCCTGCGGTAGAACTACATAACGCATATTCTGGTAGTAGTTCAAACCCACCGTGCTAGCCGCTTCCGACTGCCCTCTGGGGATGGATTGAATGCCCGCCCTGAATATTTCAGCTTCAAACGCACTGTCAGAGATGGCCAGCGCCAACACACCGGCCCAGAAGTAATCCAGTTGAATACCGGCGATCTCTGGCAAGCCGTAGTAGACCCAGAGTATCAAGGGCAAAAGCGGTATCGAGCGAAAGATTTCAACATAAAACATATTGGCTTTTCGCGCACCGCGGTTTTTGGCAATACCCGGGATCGCAATCAACAAACCAACCACAATTGAAATCAATAGGGCAAGGAACGACATGGATAAGGTGTTCCAGGTACCGGCAATCAGAAACTTCAGATTGATGCGGCCGTTCTCGGTCAGAGGCGATACTACATACCACTTCAGGTTACTGTTGCCGCAACCACTGACTAACAGCGGCAATAGCAAACACATCGCAAGCCATTTGAATCTTGTCGATAGGGCTATCATCAGTGGTGCAGGATCTGTTCGAGAAACTGGGTACATCGCTCGGTTTTGGGAGCATCAAAAAACACATCGGGTTTGCCGGTTTCGACAATTCTCCCTTCATCCATAAAAACCATCAGATCTGCCGCCTTGCGAGCAAACCCCATCTCGTGGGTCACCACGATCATCGTCATGCCCTCATCGGCCAGCTCCAGCATGACCTCCAGTACTTCGGCAATCATTTCAGGATCAAGCGCTGATGTAGGCTCATCGAACAACATGATCTTCGGCTCCATACACAGCGAGCGAGCGATCGCAACGCGTTGTTGCTGCCCGCCCGACAGCTGTCCCGGACGTTTGTCGGCTTGCTCCGGGATATGCACCCGTTCCAGATATTCCATGGCTCGTGCTTCAGCATCCGCCTTGCTTAGACCACGGGATTTTATCGGCCCCAGAGTCAGGTTTTGTAGCACCGACAGATGTGGAAACAGGTTGAATTGCTGAAACACCATGCCAACCTCCGCCCGTATTTTAGCCAGCGATTGCCGCTTGTTGGTCAACTCGGTGCCATCGACAACAATCTTGCCCTGCTGATGATGCTCAAGGCCGTTGATACAGCGAACCACTGTGGATTTGCCGGAACCTGATGGCCCGCAAATCACAATGCGCTCGCCAGTGCTCACTGACAGGCTGATGTCTTTCAGCACATGAAAATCGCCAAACCATTTGTTGACGTCAGACATTTCAATAACCGGGGTAGTCGCTGTCATAGCATGTCAGTCGGAGCAGTTATTAATTCGTGTTCAATTAGACAAAAAAAAAGACAGTTCGACCAAGGACCGAACTGCCTTTACCAGATCGAGCTTACCAGCCACATTCGGTGGCTGGCCTTGTTAGCAACAAGCAGGCGTTAGCTATCAACAGGCTGGCCGCTGATCCTTACAAGCCCCATTTGGCCATGGTGGCATCGAAGAAGCCTTTGGCCTGCTTGACCTTGATCCAGTTGTTCACATAGTTGATCCATACCTGATCACTTTGCGGCAATAACATGGAGATAGGTGATGGAGAACGTGCCTCGGTATTGGCAACCTGTGCAACAGGATGCTTCTCCTTCAAGGTAGCGCCTTCAATATTGGATGTGATGAATACATCAGCTCTACCAGCCAGCACCTCGTTATAACCCCGTGCCGGTGCTTCAACCACTTTGATGTCCGCATTCGGGAACCATTCGCGGGCCAGCTTTTCAAAGGTGGTGCCCAGTGTGGTGGCCACTTTCACTTCACCATTATTAATCGAATCCCAGCCATCAAATTTACCGACTTTGTCTTCGGTGGTAAAAGGATAGATTTCAACCGCCAGATAGCTTTCTGAAAAGCCGGCTACCTTCATGCGAGGTGGCGAAATAGAGGCCGAACCAGTCATGTGATATTTGCCAGAGGTAACGCCGTTTACGAGTGTTTTCCAATCGGTCGGGACAAACTCGACCTCTACACCCAGATCTTTGGCCAGCTCGGTCATTACATCGATATCGAAGCCCTTGTAGCTATTGGTAGCGGGATCCTTGATGGTCATCGGATTCCAGTCGCCGGTAGTGCCGACTTTCAACACACCCTTGCTGAGAATTTCTTCAAGAGCTGATTCCGCGTGCACGGATGCTGAAACGCCCAGCGCCAATACAGCTGCCGCTGCGCTTTGTAGTAATTTTTTCAAGATTGTTCCTCCACGAAGGTGAAAACGCATTATATCAGTATAATCTGCTCGACAAACGTACGCACAACGCCACTTTTAGGGTCTGTTTTGCTGTGCTGGAGGGTTACGCCAGTGTCTGTGACCGAGCCTACAGGCTGTCGCATCCTGTATGGCACAGCAGTCAATCAATCACTTGCGGCTTGAATCCTGACCTCGACGACCCCGTCCCGAACCCGACACGGGTACATTTTCAGCGCTCGAGTGACTGGGGCTGCCCTGACTTCACCGTTGATTGCATCAAACAGCCCCTGATGCAATGGGCACTCAATGCAATCGCGGTCAAAATAGCCATGGCTTAAATCAGCACCACCGTGCGTGCAGCGGCGATCACTGGCCGTGAAGCCGCACGTCGTATCGTAAATGGCTATCTCACGGCCATTCACGGTCGCCGGGGTAACGTCGTTGGCTTCAATATCCTGAACCGGCAAGGCAGCAACCCAGACCATTGGCATTATTGATCAGGCGCCTGATCTGCTCTTGGCCTTCGCCCCAGCAGCTGACCAATAATATCTTTATGAGCCCCGAGATACCCCCCCGGTTCAATCACCACATAGTCACCCAACGTGGAACGTAACCGAGGCAAGGCATGAAATGGCACTGACGGCACATAGTG
>CALFCE010000367.1 GCA_937951215.1 uncultured Granulosicoccaceae bacterium | reverse complement strand
GCGATCGATACGCTATCGAGCAATTCGGCTGCACGACCACTGGATGAAACGGCAACCACCACATCGCCTTCCTCAAAAGTCGAGCACAGCATACGCTGCAGATAGCCATCGGCGTGAGCTTCAGCCGGTATGCCAAGCCTGAAGAATCTGTTCGCTCCTTCTCGCGCAACATTAGCTGATCCGCCGCCCACGCCAATAAAAGCAACCCGTCGGCAGTTTGCCAATACTTCGGTTGCCTCAGCTATCGCCTGGCTTGCCAGCTGTGATCGTGCCAGGGTCAAGCTGTCAATCAGTGCGCTGAACACTTGTGTGACCAACTGCTCGGACTCTGAATCGTCACGGCTGGGCCCACCCATATACTGCAAGCTGACCGCAACACTTTGCGCCAACCGCCGCGTGAAATCACGAAAGCCGCTGCAGCCAAGCACCACACAAAAACGATTGACTGTCGCGACAGACACGCCAGCTGCGTTGGCTATTTCCAGCTGCGACAAGGTTGCTGCTTGTTCAAGGTTGGATAGAATAAAGTCAGCGACCAATTGTTCGCGCTTGCTGAATTTTCCCTCCAGCTGTCGGGTCCGGGTAATAACATCAATGACTCTGTTCATGCTGATGACTTTATCGACTCTGATGGTTCAAACAGGCTTGTAGGCAACCACATCCATTTCAATTTTCGCATCGACCATCAATGACGATTGCACTGTGGAACGGGCGGGTGGAGCGTCGATAAAGTGTTTTTCGAAGACGGCGTTGAAACTTGAAAAATCGCGTGCATCGTCTAGCCAGATACCCACCTTGACCACATCGGCCAGAGTGCAATCAGCCAGAGCCAGTACATCGACAATGTTGCTTATGGTTTGTTCGGTTTGGGCTACGATGCCACCGCTTATGATTTCGCCATCAACGGCGGGAACCTGGCCGGAAACAAACACAAAGTCGCCGGCTCGCACAGCCTTGGCGAAAGGTCTTTTGCTGCCACCGGCGGCGGCGTCAGCAGTATCAAAGCGGGTGATGCCGGTTGATTGGGTCAGTTTACGCAATCCTCTAAGTTTGGAATATGTAAGTTACTTACATTATTCTACCGAATAATGAGCTGTAATTGTTCGTCTGCTTGACCTCAAGTCAAATCGAGTGGTAGTTTCTTACACTATGCAAGCCCGTGTTCCTTTGGGCATCTGTCAAAGTTGTGCTGGATAAGGGAGAACAGTATGAAGTTACGGTTAATGGTGCGTTCGGTTCTTGTAGCTGCTGCGCTGGGGGTGTCAGCCGGAACAGTGGCTGCTGCAGATATGTTGCGCTACGCGACGGTTGGAGAACCGCCCAGCCTGGATCAACATGTCGTCACTTCCGATTTGGCGACAACCATCGCTCATCACATGTTTGAAGGTTTGTACACTTTCAATGCGGCCAACGCTCCGGTGAATTTGTTGGCATCTGGAGACTCCTTGTCCGAAGATGGCAAGACCATCACCATCTCGTTACGTGATGATGTCAAATTTCATAACGGCCAAAGCATGACTTCGGCTGATGTGGTGGCATCAATGCAGCGCTGGGGGGAGTTTGGATCACGAGGTGGTTTGTTGTTTGGCAATGTCGAATCGTTGGAAGCCAGTGGTGATTATGAAATCACGATCAAGCTTTCAGCACCATTCGGTCCTTGGAAAAATCTGCTCGCGTTTATCAATGGCGGGCCAGCTATCTATCCGGCATCGGTTATGGAAGGTGCCACCAAAGAACCTATTTCGCCAGAAAACTATATCGGAACCGGGCCCTACCAATTTGGCGAATGGCAGCCGAATCGGCATGTAGAGCTTGTCAGGTTCGATGACTATGTTTCGCCCGCAGGTGATGCTGATGGTTATGGTGGAGCGCGATCGGCTGAATTTGATGCGCTGCGCTTTATACCTGTGCCCGATGTGGGTACGCGTGTCGCGGGCTTGCAGGCGGGTGACTACGATTATGCCGAGAGCATCCCGGGTGATTTGTATGCAGGTCTGGAAGCTGACGCCAACGTCAAAACAATTCTTAACGGCGGACCGATCTTTGGTCTGGTTTTTATGAACTCGAAAGAGGGGCCGCTCAAAGAGAATTTTGCATTGCGGCGCGCGATCCAGACAGCGTTAAACAAAACGCCGGCGTTACAAGTCGCCATCGGGCCTGAAGGTTTGTGGCGCGCTAACGGTTCGTTTCTGCCCGAAGGCAATGTCTGGTACAGCGATTCGGGGGCTGACAATTTCAGTAAAGGTGATGCGGAAGCGGCCAAAGCCATGGCTGCGGAAGCCGGCTACAGCGGCGATCCGATCAAATTTATGGTGTCGACCAACTATCCGTTTCACTATGACAAGGCTATTGTCTACACCAAGCAGTTGGCCCAGGCCGGGTTTAATATCGATCTGCAAGTCTATGATTGGGCAACGCTGATAGAAAAGCGAGCGCAACCCGATCAATGGGATCTGTTTTTCACCCATCACGGTTTTGTACCTGATCCAATCCTGATTTCGGTGATGAACGACAACTATCCGGGATGGTGGACAACGGCCGAAAAGGCGGAGCTTAAAAGCCGTTTTACTGCTACTTCCGATCCGGCAGAGCGTCAGGCAATCTGGGCCGAGATACAGGCGTTGATTTATGAGCAGGTACCGACGATGAAAACCGGTGATGTCTACACCTACAATATCGCGTCCCCCAAGTTGAGCGGTTTGGGCGATGCGACGCTTATCTGGCCACACTTCTGGAACGTTAGTAAGTAGCGCTCCGAGTCGATTGCACCACTTACATCGTGTAGCCACTGACCTGTCCTTATTGATTTGATAAGGGCAGGTCGTTTTCAGTCGATGCCCTCATGCTCGCGTACCTGATCAAACGTGTTTTGATCTTTATTCCGACATTGATCGCTGCATCAATGCTGGTTTTCCTGTTTATTCATTTGATCCCCGGTGATCCTGCAGCGGTGCTGCTGGGCGATACCGCAACTCCTGAAGAGATAGCAGCTCTGTCTGCCGAGATGGGCCTTGATAAACCGATCTGGCAACAATATCTGTCCTGGTTTTC
>CALFCE010000366.1 GCA_937951215.1 uncultured Granulosicoccaceae bacterium | reverse complement strand
GGTGATGTCATACCCGACAGGATAGACTCAGCAGAGCGACACCTAGCTGGCCAAAAAATAATTGCCGAAATCATGACCACTACCATTGCCGTTGCCGGATTCCACCACGAAACCAACACCTTCTCTCCTGAAAAAACACCTTATTCCGCTTTTGTCGTAGACGACGGATGGCCCGGTCTGGTGACGGGTGATGACGTGATCAGCAGCCTTGAACCTCTCAACCTCGGCATGGGCGGTTTTATTAAAGCCACAGCCGCGGAAGACGTAGAGCTGATACCCATTGCCTGGTGCAACGCAGAACCGTACGGACACGTCACCCGGGATGCCTACGACCGCATCAGCAGTTTGATTGTTGATGGCATAGCACAGTGCAAACAGCTCGATGCCATCTATCTTGACTTGCACGGAGCAATGGTGCCCGAACATACCGAAGACGGTGAAGGGGAACTGTTACGTCTGTTGCGTGAAAAAGTGGGAGATGATGTGGCGATTGTAGTAAGCCTTGACTTGCACGCCAACGTGACACCGCAAATGGCAGAACTGTCCGACGGCATTACCATTTTCAGAACCTACCCCCACATCGATATGGCAGAAACGGGGGCACGTGCCTGGCATTTATTACAACAGATTCTGGCTTCGCCGACGCGAGCTTGCAAAGCTTACCTGCAAGTGCCCTTTCTATTGCCATTGACATCGCAACACACTGGTTCGTCACCCTGCGCCGAACTCTATGCACAGTTGCCCGAGCTGCAGAAAAATCTGTTCAGCATCGATTTCGCTTGTGGCTTTCCACCAGCGGATATCCACCATTGCGGCGCCAGCATCGTTGCCTACGGGTCGGATCAGCAACAAACCGAACAAACGGCACAACAATTTCTGGATCAGGTTATTGCTGCACGTGATGTATTTGAGGCCAAACTGTCAAGTGCCGATGAAGCAGTACAGATCGCAATGAGCAAAGGACGCCCCGGAGCTCCTGTTGTTATTGCTGATGCACAGGACAATCCCGGGGCCGGTGGCAGTGGTGATACGACCGGTTTGCTGGAAGCACTGGTCAGGAACCAGGCGAAAAACGCAGTACTGGGTTGCCTGTGGGATGCGGAAGCCGCAGCGCTAGCGCATAAAGCAGGAATTGGCGCTACCCTGAAGCTGGCGCTGGGGGGGAAGAACGGGCCTGCAGGTGTGAAACCCTATACTGCCGAGTTTACCGTCGAGCAACTGGCCGACGGTCGAGTCATGTGCAATGGCCCGATGATGATTGGCACTGAACTCAAGCTGGGGCCCATGGCCCTGCTCAGTGTCAAGAGCGGCTCTGGCTCTGGCGATAACAATAGTGCAGAAGATACCGGCGTCCGGGTTGCGGTTGCCTCGGTTCGCACTCAGTGCCTTGATCAGGCAATGTTACGTATTCTCGGTGTCGAGCCAGTGGAAGAGTGCATCGTGGCAGTCAAGAGCAGCGTCCATTTCAGAAACGACTTTGAACCGATCGCAAGTGAAGTCATCGTCGCCAGCTGTCCCGGAGCCAATGTTTGCGACCCTGCCGAAATTCCGTATCAACACCTGCGTGCTGAATTGCGTGACACCCTGAATGCGGGATAGTCAGAAAGGCCCGTCGTGTCGTCAGACCGCCGAGAACCCACCCTCTATCATCAATGTCTCACCGTTTACCAACCCGGATGCGGAAGATGCCAGGTACAGTGCCATATCGGCGACTTCAACTGTCTCGCCAAACCGGCCCAATGGCGTTTTAGCCAGCATCGGACCGCCCTTCTCTTCCTGCCCCCACACCTGCCTGCCCATCTCGGTCAGAATAATGGTCGGGCAAATGGAATTGACCTGAATATTATGTTTGGCCCACTCCACCATCAGGCCCCGCGTCATCGCATTCAGCGCTGCCTTTGATGCCGAGTAGGCGAGGTGATCATCCAGTGCCACAACACCGGCCTGCGAAGAGATATTAATGATCTTCCCCCATTGACGCTCGCGCATGGCGGGAGCAAATTGTTGCGCCAGTAAAAACGGTGCTCTTAAATTCACGGCCATGGTCAGATCCCAGTCATCAATCGTCAGGTCCTGTGCCGGAGCGACCCTGGCAATACCGGCGTTGTTAACCAGAATATCAATATGCCCAACCTCATTACGCACTTGATCGCACAACGCGCTAATCGCCTGCGGATCAGCAAGCTCGCAGGAATAGGTGTGACATGTTGTGCCATGTGCTTCGACAGCCGCCGCTACTTGTTGCAAACCCTCACTGTCACGCGCTGTCGCCACCACGTCTGCTCCGGCATCAGCAAACACCCGACAGATTTCGAAACCAATCCCTTTTGATGCACCGGTCACCAGTGCCGTTCTACCTGCCAGGGAAAACCTTTTAACCCACTCTTGCATTTTTTTCTCCTGTCCTGTTGCCAAATTTTATACTCGACATCCTCAATTGATCCAGCCCCGCCGGACCGCAACCTCCAACGCCCGCAACAATAGCTGCACACGGGTACAACTGTTATGCTCACAGTACACGGCATCCGCTACTTCAAAAAAACCACTATGAAACTTTCGGTCCTTGATCAATCAACTGCCTGTGTTGGTCGACCACAATCCGCCGCTATACAGGAATCACTGGAGCTGGCCCGATACTGCGAATCTCTCGGCTACTATCGTTACTGGGTCTCCGAACATCATAACAGTGATGGGATTGTAGGTACTGCGCCCGAGATTCTGATGGCAGGCATTGCAGCTACCACTCAGCGCATCCGCATTGGTAGCGCGGGTGTGATGCTGCCCCACTATTCAGCGCTCAAAGTAGCTGAACAGTTTCGTGTACTGGAGGCTATTGCACCGGGTCGAATTGACATGGGTCTGGGCCGGGCACCTGGTTCAGATCGTCTGACCGCTCTGGCACTCAATCCCGATGCTGCGCGGGCTCATGAAGCCTTCCCCAGACAAGTGATCGATTTACAGAACTGGGTCAGCGGGCAACCGCTGGAGGACGAGCACCCCTTCAAAACCATCGGCGCGCACCCGACAGGTGATACCAGCCCCGAGATCTGGATGCTGGGTAGCTCTGATTACGGAGCACAACTGGGCGCACACCTCGGGCTGCCTTATGCATTTGCCTATTTTTTTACCGACGGTCGGGGAGTGGAGCAGGCACTGGGCTT
>CALFCE010000365.1 GCA_937951215.1 uncultured Granulosicoccaceae bacterium | reverse complement strand
GCCTGTAGTATCTCCTTCAGGCCCAACGTCACCACCTATTCCTCCGCCTGTAGTATCTCCTTCAGGCCCAACGTCACCACCTATTTCAGCTGGGTTGACTGTAACTCCGTTGGCCAACGCGATATCGATCTCCTCGATATTGGATATTCCGTCGCCATCCGAATCAGGATAAACATAATCCGATGAGTTCAGCTGCAATGTGATATTGCTGCTGACACTGGTATGCCTTGAAGTCGTTTCTGCGACAACACCGCCAAAGGCGCGCCACTCGATGGATAAGTCGAGATTCTCTCCCTCACGGACCTCGATACTGCCAAACCAGGCGTTGGATGCCGGATTAAAAATCATGTTTACCGTGAATGGCTGAGGGTTGGGTGTGTTTCCAGAGGGGGAAACGAAGAAGCTGACGAACAGGTCCAAATTTTCCGGCTGGATCATTCGGCTTTCGAGCAATAGCCTTGGTGGACTGATAGTCAGTGGTGATCCCGAGTTGGCAGCGGGACTGATGTCGACATGGGACTCTTCAGCGCAGCCTGCGATCAGCAGCGAAAACAAACAAACCAATTGGGTAGCAGTGCGGTGATAAGGGGTAGAAAGGGTGTTTTTTCCTTGCATTGTACAACTCCGTAAAAACTTGTTCAGTGTTTCAAATCAGACGGCTTAGCCTCGTTCTGGTTTTGCCCTGCCGGTTGTCACCGGCATTTATTTCATGCTAGTTGTACGGCCCAGCTCCAGGACGGGTGCTATCGAGGGCCAAACATTGAGAATTTGTAATAGCGGTTTTTGGTAGCATATCAGACAGTCGACCGTGTCGACCAGTCAGGAGTACTTTCATGGTGTTACGTCTCTCATTTTACTGTTTTTCGCTCTTTTTTCTGGCCGCCTGTTCCTCTGGAGGGGGGGATAGCGTTGAAGACCCGGTGGTTGACACTCGCATTGAGATACCGCCAAGCCTCAGCGCTGCCAGCAGTGCGTTTCTGTTTGATTACACCATGCCGGCCGTGACCGGGGGGAGTGCCACCGCGCGGTCCTTTTTGTTCGAGCCCAATCAAGCAGTGCCGGCAGATGGCCATTCACTGGTCGTGTGGGCCCATGGCACCACCGGCATCGCCAATGACTGTGCCCCCAGCCTGGATTTTGAAAACTCGATTAATACATTTGCGGTAAATCAATTACTCGGTGCTGGCTACGCGGTACTGGTACCAGACTATGAAGGTTTTGGCACACCCACAATTCATCCCTATTATTTGCGTGACAGCCATGCCAACTCGGTGTTGTTTGCAGTGCCGGCTGCGCATCAGATTCCGGGCACTAATTTAAGTGATGACTGGGCGATCGTTGGTCACTCGCAAGGCGGACACGTGGCATTGGCAACGGCCAGAGGTGAGGCCAATCCAGCTTACCCATTGCAAGCGGTGGTGGCCTTGGCCCCCGGCACTGACTTGGTACCGCTCAGTGATCGTGCCTTTGAGGCAATTGATTTTGCCCTTGCAGAGGGTGAGTTCCAGGAGGCGGTCGAGCGGGTGTTTTTTATGAATGTGTATTCTGCCTATATTGCTCATGCCTTTGCGCTGGTCGAGCCTGAGTTTGATCCGAGATCGTTGTTTGGAAATGCAGTTGCTCCATTGATCGATATTGCGGTTGATGAAACCGATTGTGGTCAATACGTGGATGCGGTTATTGATGAGTTGAATGCGTTTGTCACAGGAGGCGGGAATCTGCCGGATTTTGCCGGTTTGCAACGTGACTGGTCGGACATCCCGGCACTGGCAAATCGATTGCAGTTTGAAGAGATGGGAGATGAGGCACAGCCAGCTCCACTGCTGGTCGTGCAAGGCGATGCAGATCGACAAATTCCGGTTGCAGGCACCACCGCGTTTGTCGACCGGCAGCGTTCAGTCGGTACCGATGTCAGTTACGAAATTGTAGAGGGTGGGCGGCATGGTGATGTCAGCCGGGGAGAGTTTGGTCGCACCTTGAATTGGCTGGCAACGAGGTTTCCGGCTCAGTAGGGTTCCTGGTTCAATTGGATTTCATATCGCGATAGTTTTCCGGTCGGAATCGTGGTGTGCAAATAGCGTAAAATAGCAGATCATCAGCACCGGTGTTGGTAATTTGCTGGTCACAGCCGGCCGGAATTATGACCACATCACCAACCGCTACGGTTTGCTCAAGCTCGCCCACGCGCACCCTGCCTGACCCCGCCAGGATCACATAACGTTCTGTGGTGTCGGTCAGTGAATGCAGGTGCGTGGTGACACCGGGTTCAACGCGCGCCCGAGCGATGGACAGCTCCGGGTCGCGCTCTGAATTAGCTACCTCAAGGATGTGGCAGCCTTCAATGAAAAAATACTCGGCTGTCTCATCCGCTTGCAGCACTGCCGGTTCATAACAGGATTTTTTGCTGGATGGTTTAGTCATCGTTTGCGCTGTATCTGACTTGATTGTCGGATTTGTAGATTCATCATCAGGCAATACCTGTTATCCCCGCGGAGGCGCACTACTGTCTGGAATAAAATCCTCTGTCACACCCGCGGAGGCGGGTGCCCAACCATCCGAACTCAAGAATGCTCATTTAACCCATCATGCCGGGTACTTCATGCCCGTGTATAGCAGCGTTTCATCTACTGTTTTTAAACACTTCTCTGTATTTAAGAACTTAAGTCGATAGATCTCCGCCTCCGCGGAGATGACAGGATTCCTGTTACCTAAAATTCAAGTCGATAATCCGCAATGTTGACCTTTTCACCTATCTAAACAACGTCTAGCCCTTTTGTGCCTGTATTATTCCGAACAATAGTGTGAACTCGCAGGGATGACGATAAGTTTATTGCGGACATTAGCGTGACCTCGCCGGGATGTCGGTGTCTTTCACGCTATACTCGCTGTTATCTCATTCACTCAATCCTGAAATGATAGTCCCAACAGGCATCAGTTGCACCGAGCTCAGCTGTTCTGGCATCTCCTCGCCACAATGAATCTTGTCTTAATTGCCGTTATTGTCGGGTTCGCCGCTGGCGTCGTTCGCGGCTATGCTGGCTTTGGTGGTCCAGCCTTTATTTTGAGCGTTATGACCTGGTTTTTAACCCCGGTTCAGG
>CALFCE010000364.1 GCA_937951215.1 uncultured Granulosicoccaceae bacterium | reverse complement strand
TTTCTGTCCTCAGGAAAGGTAGATTTGGTGATCTCGTCGATGGGAGCAAACCCGGAGCGCGCGAAATCCATCTGGTTCTCTTCCGCTTACGCACCTTTTTTCTCTGGCGCATTTGCGATGGAATCGATGGATATTTCGTCTGTCTCGGATTTAACCGGTAAAAAAGTAGGCCTGACAGGGGGAACGCTTGAAGATCTGGAACTATCAAAGTCTGCACCTGAAGATGCTGAAATTGTGCGGTTTGGTGACAACGCTGCAACCATTGCAGCATTTGTTGCAAAGCAGGTTGACGTTATCGTCACCGGTAACACTGTTGCGGCGAAAATTGGCGAAGATAATCCTGATATGGGCCTTGAGACAAAATTTATCATCAAGGAGTCTCCTGCCTTTATGGGGATTAAGTCGGGAGAAATGAATTTGCTGCAGTGGGTCAATGTGTTTATTTTGCATAAAACACTGGGTGGCGAATTGAATGGATTGTCTGAAAAGTGGTTTGGTCAAGCGCTTCCTGACTTACCTACCTTGTAGTGTGACCCGCCTGCCAACGAACTTCCCGGGCACATGGCTTGCCCGGGAAGTGACAGAGCAAAGTGCTATTGTAAAGTTTCGTGCATAGAGCGTCGGGTTGGTTCCCTGTCGTGTATTCCCCTGGTTACATCCTGCCTCCCTCCCTCCCTGGTATCTAAATCCCTAAGGTCTGCAAAATTTGCACTACGGTGTAAGCGATAAAGCAGCAGACAATTATTCGCCGGCAATTTAATCTCCGCTGCACACGCTATGGAAATGGCTTGCAGCAATGATTCTCTCTCAAAAACCATGAGCAGTTCCCGGATTCACCAGAACCCATTCGTCATTGTCGGTAATGGTCCGGTTGGAATGCGTGTCGCCCAGGAACTGTTGCGACGATTACCCGATCACCCTTTGGTCATTTATGGTGAAGAGGAGTATGAACCCTACAATCGTGTGCGACTGTCCACCTGGTTGGCAGGCGAGGTTGCGCTGGGTGATCTTGTTCAGCCGCTGAGGAGACCTTTCGGTTCCAGTGTAGATTTACGATTTGGCTACCGAGTTGAGGCGATTAATCGCGAGAGTCGGACAGTAACTGACAGCAGTGGTGTTACTCAACCCTATAGCAAACTGTTGCTTGCCACCGGCTCTGAACCATTTCGTCCTGCTATCACAGGTGTTCAGCTGGATGGAGTTTTTTGCCTGCGAGATCTTGATGACGCAACCGCGTTAATGGCTCGGCGTGTTCGATCACGCCACACGGTGGTAATCGGTGGTGGTCTGCTTGGGCTTGAAACAGCACGAGCCATGCAACGGGGTAACACAGTCGTTACTGTTATTGAACATACGGATCGACTACTTGCCAGACAGCTCGACGTCACCGCTTCCGGCCTACTGCAGGAAAAAATGCGAGCTCTCCAACTGCAGGTTGTACTGCAGGCTGGTGTTGCAGAGATCTGCGGAGATAATAACGTCACCGGAATCAAGCTGACATCCGGAAAATCGCTTGAATGCGATACCGTTATCCTCGCGACTGGAATCCGTCCACGCATAGACCTGGCTCGATCAGCTCAGCTGGCTTTTGGTCGAGGTATTACGGTTAGTGACACCATGCAAACTTCAGATCCTGATATTTACGCCATCGGGGAATGTGCTGAACACCGTGGTGATTTGTATGGGCTAGTCGCTCCTGGATTTGAACAAGCGGGTGTGGCAGCTGCGTCAATCGCGGGGCAGCAGGGTAACTACACAGGTTCGGTCGCCGCCTCACGGCTGAAGGTGCTTGAGACCTCGGTTTTCAGTATGGGGCCAATGGGTGATGAAGCGCGGTCCAGCGATGGAAGGATATACACCTATACCAATAAAAAGGAAGGCATCTACCGAAAGATTGTCGTCAGACAGCATCGTCTGGTTGGTGCCTTGGGTATTGGTGACTGGGCGGAAACCGTTCGACTGCAGTCTTCGATTGCAGCAGGCGAGCGGTTCTATCCCTGGCAGATCGCCCGATTCCTGTTAAGTGCCAATCTCTGGTCATCACAAGTTCACGGCAGCGCCCGGCGCTGGCCGGACAGTGCCATTGTGTGTCAGTGCACCGGGGTTAACAAAGGAAATATCGGGCGGGCAATGTCGCAGGGCGCATGCTCGCTTTCCCAAATACAGGTTTCTACAGGGGCGAGTACGGTATGCGGTTCCTGCAAACCGCTGGTTCTCGAACTCCTCGGAGGTCGACAGCGCCTGACAAAGGTTGCTTGGTCAAAAGGCCTGATTGCAACGTCAACCTTGTCCCTGTTGCTCGCGTTTGCGATTTTATTCCTCCCGGTCATCAGTTACACCCATTCAGTTCAGGCCAGCTTGCTGCCGTCCATGCAATCACCGGTTCACTGGGACCTTCTTTGGCGAGATGGCTGGGTTAAGCGGCTAACAGGTTTTACCATCCTGGCACTTTTCGCTGTCGGCCTGCTGATCTCCATGCGTAAGCGATTGCCGGCCTGGTTACATCTTGGCCGTTTTGATACATGGCGCTTTGCCCATGCCGGGCTTGGCAGTCTTGCGGTATTGGTGCTTGTCAGTCATACCGGCTTGCGCATGGGTCATGGCTTGAATTTCTGGCTGATGATCTGTGTTGCCGGGTTACTGGTGGTAGGTGCGCTTTCAAGTGCGGTGGTGGCTTGTGAACATCGTCTCCAGCCAGGCCTGGCATCGACACTCAAACGCTATTTTGTGTGGACACATATTCTGCTGTTCTGGCCCGTGCCTGTGTTGTTGGGCTGGCATATTTTCAAAGGCTATTGGTATTGAATCCAGTGTTTGGCAAAGAGCAGGGTGTGGCTGCTGTATGGCTGATGTGGTTGGTTGCCAGTAGCGCCTTGTGTGGGTCTTTGGCTGTTGCTTTTTATTCTGATAACGATCGAGAACTGTTTATGCCCGGCCCCTTGAGTGCAGGTCACCACCAATTGGCCGACTCCTGCGAGAGTTGCCACCGTGATGCCTTTGGTGGCGGCCCGGTGTTGCAGCAATTGTGCATTGAGTGTCATGGAGATGATCGCAAAAAGCCGTTTGATTCACATCCGATTGCCAAATTCAAGGACCCGAGGAATGCAGACAGACTGGAAAAGATCAACGTGACTCTTTGCGTCAGTTGCCACACCGAACACCGGCCGGAAATTACGGCAAAAAATGGTCTGACTCAACCGCGGGATGTCTGTTTTCACTGCCACCAGGATATCGCCGAAGAAAGACCATCACACACCGGTATGCCGTTTATTGATTGCACGACCTCTGGCTGTCACAACTATCACGATAATCGAGCACTGTATACCGACTTCCTGGTTAAGCACATGGATCAGCCTGACTATCTGCAGGAGCTGTTGGTGCCGGAGCGTGATTTTATCTCTGTGATCGACCAGATTATGGAATACCCCGTTGATCAGTATCCGGTTGCCAGACTGGAAGCGGATGACAGTGACGAACCCGATTCAGTCACGCTTGACCCTGCGCAACTGGCTGACTGGTCAGCGTCCAGCCATGCACGGGCCGGGGTTAATTGTAGTGCTTGCCACCAACCTGCTAACGACGACGGCGAGCTGGCTGCATGGAAAGACAAACCCGGTCTTGACGGTTGCAACAGTTGCCACGCTGTGGAGGTGAAAGATTTTGGCAAGGGCAAGCATGGAATGCGGCTTGCCGAAGGGCTCGAACCGCTGATGCCCACAAGCGCGCGTTTGCCGATGCATGCAGACAGCGATCACTCCGAACTGACTTGCAATAGTTGCCATGGTGCGCACTTGTACGACACGCAACAGGCTGCTGTAGAAGCTTGTCTTGGCTGCCATAAAGATGATCACTCTCTGGCATACAAGGCGTCCAGCCACTATGCACTCTGGCAGGCCGAGATTGACGGTAGCGGGGAACCACTCAGTGGTGTGTCTTGCGCTACTTGCCATATGCCTCGCGTGGACAAGGATGTTAGTGACTGGCTAAGCCGCGTTGTGGTGGAACACAACCAGAGCCGTCATTTCTCACCTAACAGCAAAATGATCAGGCCGGTCTGCCAGTCATGTCACGGTTTGTCTTTCTCCATCGGTGCTCTGGCGGATCCTTCGCTGGTGGCAAATAACTTCCAGGGTGCACCCAACCCGCACGTCGAGAGTATTGATCTGGCGCGCAAGGACGCCCAACGTCACGAGGAGAAAAAGTCACAATGATTGCTGTAAAGGCGCGCAGTCTTGAATCTGTAAACATCATTCACGAAAAATATCCTTTTGCTAAATGTTGTACCCATTATTCAAATCCGGAGATATCAGATGAAACCCAACCCTTGTCTAAACATTAAATCACTAATCGGTATCGCACTGCTCGGTGCCGGCGGTACCTTTACGCTGACTGGCTGGTCCCAGGATGCAGGTGACAGCCCGACAATCACGCCTCGAGCCATGGCAGATGCCTTGCACATGGTGATGGACTCCGACCGCGCGGTTTATACCCGTCGTATCGTCAACCGCCTTGCGGCCAAAGAAAAAGTAATCACTGCCTCAGAACACTTCGAAGATGAAAAAGCGTTGGTATTGCCTGCACAAATGTTTCGTTTTGGCGCTGAAATGGTGGCTGAGAGGGCAGAGGCTAACCCGGACGTTAATTTCAGTTATTCACTGCAGTCAATATGGCCAATCAACAAACAGAATGCACCTCAGACAGAAGCCGAAAAAACCGGTTTACAGTTTGTTGTCGACAATAAAGGGCAAAACTATTACGCCACCGAAGAACTTGGCGGTGTTAACTACTTTACTGCTGTCTATGCAGACACCGCTGTAGCGCCGGTCTGTGCATCCTGTCATAACGATCACAAGGATTCACCGCGTACCGATTTCAAGATCGGCGATGTTATGGGTGGCGTTGTTATTCGTATACCGATTGAATAATGATTTTTTATCGCACTAAACGCAGTAGGTTGTTGGCGGTCATTCTCGTACTGTACGCAGGCGAAACGATCAAGGCTGAGGATAAATCCGCTAATGAGTTTCCGCATTTCTCCGCCGAGCTTGCACAAGGACGAGAGGTGTGGCTGCAAAACTGTAAAACCTGTCACGCCTATGGCATCGCTGGAGCACCCATTCCCAGCGTACCGAAGCAATGGTCCCAGCGACTGCAGTCACCCCTGTCGCAGCTTTACCAGCACGCAATAGAGGGTTTTTACGGGGCCACCGACACACACATGCCCGCGCGTGGTGGAAATCCGGCACTAACTGATGCCGAAGTCACCGCCGCCGTTGACTACATGCTCGCGCTGGCTAACCACCATCTATCAACAACCAAGGACTAATCATGACACCACAACAGAAAGCACTGGTAAAAGAATCCTGGGCTAAAGTGCTACCCATACAGGAGCAGGCAGCAGATATGTTTTACAACCATCTGTTTGAACACAACCCCGAAGTACGTCCCATGTTCAAAGGTGACATGCAGGAGCAGGGAGAGAAACTGATGAAAATGCTGGATCAGGCCGTAGGCTCCCTTGATAACATCGATGCGCTGATCGAACCACTGAAACAAGCTGGCAAAGCCCACAGAAATTATGGCGTTGCCGAGGCCGATTATCAAAAAGTGGCAGGCAGCCTGTTGTGGACATTGGAGCAAGGCCTGTCCAGTGAATTTACCGATGATGTCAAAGAAGCCTGGACCGTAACCTATACCACGCTGGCAGGGGTGATGATTGAAGGGGCAGGGTATAACGACGAGACGAAGCCGGAGCAACCCAAATTGTCATGGTTTCAGTCATTGTTTAAACCCAAGCTTTCGAGTCACGGTGGATAATGATCCAGCTTAGAAGCCGACCAGCCGAACAAGGCTGGTTGGTAGAAGTATGGAACACCTGTAATTCTCATTGGTAGAAGTATGGGACACCCATAATTCTCATCTGATATACGAAGCCACTTACCAACACAGAGATGCTTATTGCCAGTAAAGTCGCGCCCTCTCTGATCTCGAAATATCTGTAAATTACCCAAACCAGCACATTG
>CALFCE010000363.1 GCA_937951215.1 uncultured Granulosicoccaceae bacterium | reverse complement strand
ACAAGGGCGCAAAAAAAAACCGCCCCGAAGGGCGGTTTTCACAGCTCGCACAGCACTGTTGCCAAACTTACTGCGCTGTCAGAAAGGCGCTGAATGTCTGGTTGCCGTCAACCGCTGGATCGGGGTTGAACCCGACCGTATTCAGCACCAGTCTTGAGGTTGTGCGGTCTCTGTAAAGTACACCATCACGCGTTTGATCGTTCCAGGTAAAAGTAACATTCAAATACTGAGACGAAGAAGACGGGGTGACTGTACCCGTTAGTGCCAGCGGACCAAAGTCGTTGAATACGGTCGAACCGACGACAGAACCGTCAGCACCGATATTGAAATTAAGCAGCAAGCGACAATCGGCCGGGCAAAAGGAAGTTTGGCCTTGATAATCGCCAGCGATGGAGGCTACATCGATCGCACCCACGTCATTGGTTGTTGCCAAGGTCAGTGAGAAGTTGCCCGGACCACCTGTATTGTCCAGTTGCTGACCATCATTGGTAACACTCAGGTTATATTGCAAGGTTGGAGCATCCCCCGGTATATCCCCCGCAAGCGTAAAGGAGCTGTTAAATCCCGGTTCTTCGCTATCGCGGTGTAGAAAACGCTCCATAGGTGAACTGATATTTCCAAACACGGCTTCATAACCACCGGATCCATTGGCACTTAAACCAGTCAGCTCACCGCTGCCATCAATGATGACGGTCGCTGCACCAAAGTTGGTGTTACCAAACCAGACGCCTTCAGTGGTACCCGTTGGATTGTCTCCTCCTGTACCACCCGTGCCAGTGCCACCGCCAGAGTCACCTCCGGTTCCCGTACCACCGGTTTCGGTACCACCTGTCTCTGTACCGCCCGTTTCGGTGCCGCCGGTCTCTGTGCCGCCCGTTTCAGTGCCACCTGTCTCGGTGCCGCCACCCGTTGTATCACCATCTGAACCACCACCACTATCGGAACAACCGGTTGCCAGTGCAGTCATTGCCACAAAACCAGCTGCCAAAACGATTTTTTTGAACATGGATATCCCCCGTGAAAAGTATGCCAATCATAACGTTATAGGAACTCAAACGAAATCGGATGTAATTACAACTTCGTTGGATGGCAATGGGGAAAGCATAGCAGTGCATCGAAATATTGCTTTCCCGTGCTCTTCGGGAAACGGCAAACCACCGTCAGGCTTTAGCTAAAAGCGCTCAAAAACGGGAATAAAGGGCGCGAATGATCAAAACAGTGCCAATTTCGCTCAAAGTGCCAGGGTTGGGACTTTCACCCAGGCGAGCTTTCATAGTTAATAAGGCAGCCAGGATCAAGTGGCGACTCCTGCAAATTACCCGCCTCACCAATATAGTCAACAACTGCAAACAAACCGTCTGCCACGACCGTGGTCAAGGTGGCGTGCCACGTGTTGCGGTGGTAGTTGACCGCTTGTTGTCCGTTGGTGACAAACACCTCGGGTATTTGCGGCTGCCCCTTGTCATCAGCTGCGACAATCACCAGATAAGGGTCCGCGCTCATCGGTATAAAAGTTTGAGAAGCCAAAGGATGCCTTTCCATATGCGTCAGGAGCAACGGAAAAGTGCTTGGGCGAGTTCGGAACAGGCTCACCCCGATCTCGTCAGCAGCGGCAAAAGATAGCGTGGCAAGATCGTGGTGGCGCTGACACAAACCATTATTGATCATGAGCGGTTGGTGTGCTGCAGAGACTTCGATCACGTCCCCAAAGGCCTTGAATTCGGCCGCAGTTAATGGCCTCGGACTAAGCTCTCTGACTGTTTGCGGCATCGCTAACACCAGCCATCATCAATCCTATTTGCTCCCGGGTGGCGTTGCCGGCATCAAGTACTCCCATAATCTCTCCCTCACAAATAACCGCAATGCGATCAGCCAGCGCCATCACCTCATCAAGATCTTCCGAGATCACCATAATCGCGGTACCGCTATCCCTTTGCTCCAGTAATCTTTGATGGATGTATTCAGCCGCACCAATATCCACACCCCGGGTGGGTTGAGCTGCTATCAGCACTCGCGGATTACTGGCCAGTTCTCTGGCCATGATCAGCTTCTGGATATTGCCGCCAGACAGGTTCTTGGTGGGTGTATCAAGATCAGGAGTTTTCACATTAAAATCCTGCACGAGCTTCGAGCAGTGTGTTTTGATCGCAGCAAAATCCAGAAATCCGGCACTGCTGAATTGGCTCTCGGTGTGATTGTGCAACACCATGTTGTCTGCCACAGAAAAATCACCAATCGCACCATCTCGCATGCGCTCTTCGGGCACGAAAGACAAGCCGGCTTCACGGATTTTCTTTGGTGTCATACCGGTGATAGCAGATCCATCAACCAGCACGTCACCTGCCAGAATCGGGCGTAATCCAGTCACAGCCTCGGCCAGTTCTCGTTGACCGTTTCCCGACACACCGGCAATACCCAGGATTTCACCGGCATGAACTTGCAAGTCAATAGACTTCAGAGCATCAACGCCACGGTCACCGGCGACGCGCAGGCCATTGACGCTGAACACCTCCGGGGTTTCAGATGTGAGTGATGCTCGATTACCCCGCGTTGCCGAGTCAAGCTGTCTGCCAACCATCAGCGCAGCAAGGTCATTGCGAGTTGTTTGGGCCGGTGTCGTGGTTGCCTCAACGCGACCGTGGCGCAACACGGTTACGCGGTCTGACAAATCCATGACTTCCTGCAGTTTATGGGAGATAAAAATCAAACCGCGCCCGTCACGCTTCATTTCATGCAATATTGTAAAAAAGTCATCAACCTCTTGCGGAGTGAGGACGGCAGTGGGTTCATCGAGCACCAATAACTGCACATCTCTGTACAAGGCCTTGATGATCTCGACCCGTTGACGTTCCCCTACCGCAAGTTGCCACACAAATGCGGCCGGATCGACTTGCAATCCATACAGATCAGAGAGCTCGTTTACTCGCCTGGATACCCGCTTCAGATCTGTCAGGGGACCTCGCTGTGAAGGCAGACCGAGTGCTACATTTTCGGCAACTGTGAGGGTAGGAACCAGCATGAAATGCTGGTGGATCATTCCAATACGATGGCTGATCGCATCGAGCGGCGAGCGCAATCGCAGCGGCTTGCCATGGAGTCGAAGTTCTCCCTCATCGGGTTGGTACAATCCGTAGAGGATTTTCATCAGGGTGCTCTTTCCGGCACCGTTTTCACCCAGCAAGGTGTGCACCTCCCCGGCGCGTACGTCAAACGACACGTTGTCATTTGCCAGCACGCCAGGGAAGCGTTTGGTGATTCCGCACATCTCAAGCATCGGAGCTTTCTCAAGCGATGTTTCAATCGAGCTAGCTGGCAGTGCCGAGTCGACCTGCTGACTATCAGAGTGAGTCACTTGATAAATGTCCCCGAGAGATGAACGGTGTTTGCACCAGGTCGTATCAGTGACTAAGTTTCAATGAGCCATCCATGATAGCCGCCATCGCTTCTTCACCGGCTTTACGGGCCCCGGCATCAAGCGAATATTTATCATTGAATTCGATAGTCAGGCCACCATTGGCAAGATCTACCTTGTGCAGCTTTCCTCCCAGCACACCGTTTTTAGCATCATTAAAAATATCCCGCAGAATGACTTCCCACTTGTACACCTGCGATGCAACAACCACTTTTTTACCCAACTTGGTCTGGTTCGCCTGTGTACCGAACCAGGCAACATCTTTACTGCGGGCTGCGCCTATGGCACCCACTACCATTTGAGCTGTTCCAGTCATAACGTCAGCGCCGTTGGCAATATGAGATCGACCCGCTTCAGCAGCCAGCGCCACATCACCAAAAGAACCGATGTAGTTGACATTCACCGTGGCATCACCATTAGCCGCTTTCGCACCTTCGACGAAACCGTCAACATATAACTTGGCGTCTCCTACTTCGATCGGGCCGACTACCCCAATAACACCACTTTTCGTCATCTTGCCAGCCATCACACCCATTACATAGCCACCTTCGTTGGACATGGCTTCATAGGCACTGACATTGGGCAGCCCGAAGGTGTCAGCGGAGGTACCCCAGGCAAACGCGGTATCTGGAAAATCGGGCGCGATTTCCTTGAGCGACCCCCCATACTGCGAGCCATGGGCCAATACAACATCAAAGCCCTGTTTTGCATAGTCACGGATGGCGGCAGCTGCGTCATCAACGATAAAGGTTCCATCAGTAATCGCCATTTCAATTTCAAATTCTTCTTTCAGTGCATTTACACCGTCGACGATACTTTGGGTGAAGGCCAGATCATTACTCGCGCTTGGCGCCACGATGGCCACTTTGAGTGCTTCAGCCGAAGCCGACATAGAGGCAGCAGAACATAGAGCCGCCGCGAAGAAACTAACCAGGGATTTTTTAAACATGATTTCTCCAAGTGATTTTGCAACACAATCAGGTTGCAAGTTACTGTTCTGTACAAAGAACAAGGTGGACGACACTATCCCTGCTAATCGCCCCTGAAATAAGGTTTGGTCAACGCTGCGGGTTGACGAAAACGGTTGGCGACAACAACCAGCGCCAGTATCGTTATGATAGCGGGAGCCATGGCCGCAATATCAGACGCACTGCGCGGAATCAGCCCCAATGTTTTTGCCTGTAATACGATCGCTCCAACCATGCCGAAAACCAATGCGCCTGCCATCACGCCGGGAGCCCGCCATGCACCGAAATAAACGAGAGCTATGGCGATAAAACCCATGGCATTGGTCAGGTTTTGCTGAAAAATTCCCAGCTCAATGGCCAGTGCAGCACCCGCAAGCCCGGCCAGCGCATTTCCCGCGATGATGGTACAAAAGCGCACCCGCCTGACGCTGACGCCGAGGCTGTCAGCAGATTCAGGGCTTTCTCCCACCGCACGCACGTTCAGACCAAAGGTGGTTCTGTTCAATATAAAAGCGACGACGGGTACCAGCAGAAATGCGATGTACACCATAGGCGAATGTTGAAACAGCATCACACCAATCACCGGTACATCAGACAGGTAAGGCACAGACCATTCGCTGAACTGGTCAATTGGCAACGGTGTACCAACAAGCTTCTGAAACAACAGGTCAGACATGCCAAGCCCGAACAGGTATATTCCGATGCCACTGACGCCCTGTTCTGCGTGCAGGAACACGGTGATAACGGCGTAAAGTACACCCATGCAAATCCCGATGGTGATTCCGGCTACAACACCCAGCCAAACGTTCTCTGTGTCAAGCACAACAAAGTAGGCAGCAAATGCGCCGAGCAACATAACCCCGTCCACTCCAAGATTAAGTACGCCGCTACGCTGACCAATCGCTTCACCCAGCGCTGCCAGTAAAAAAGGAGTGGCCAGACGAATACCACTGGCGATGGTGGCAACCACTATCGTTGTTGTGAAGACATCCGTCATAAACTATTTATCCACCACATCTTCATTCACGACCTTGCTCTCGGCTTGCAACCGTTTGCGGTGCCATTCGGTACTCACAACAAAGATAACGATCAGGCCATTCAGCGCAATAATCAATGCCGACGGCACCTGCGCCACCCGCTGCAGAGAATTGGCACCAATCAACATACCGCCAAACAATATTGAAGACGGGATAGTCCACAACGGATGCAATGCACCAAACAACGCGACCACAATTCCGTTAAATCCGGCGCTACCGGTAAAACCCATGGTAGAACCGTCTGTCACCATCCGATGTGATTCACTCCCAAACACCAATATTGCCCCGGCCAGCCCGGACATTGCACCACTGAGCATCATGGCAATAACAATGCTGCGTTTGACGGGTATACCTGCGTATCGCGCTGCATCAGGATTAAGCCCGACTGAGCGGAGTCGAAAACCAAGACCGGTACGCCACAGCAATACCCAGGCGCAAATCGCAGCAGCCAGTGCAATCAAAATACCGGAATGGAAATTTAGCCGATCCACCAGCATCGGCAAATCGCTGTTCTCAGGCAGACGGGCCGTTTGCGGAATGCGGGTACCACGTTCAATCTCACCCGGATCGATCAATGGGCCGCGCAGTAGAAAATTCATTAGCTGCACCGCGACGATATTCAGCATAATCGTACTGAGAATCTCGCTGACATTGAAATAGGCTTTTAAGGCACCCGGGATGGCTCCCCACAGCGCACCTCCGACAATGCCGGCAAGCAGTACAACAGGCACCAGCAACAGGGGTGGTAAACCGGGAAGCGCAAGTGCTGCCATGGTAGAAAAGAGACCGCCAAGCACCATCTGGCCTTCACCGCCAATATTAATGACGTTGGCTCTGAACGCAATGCAGATGCCGACACCAACCAACATCAGCGGGATCGATTTGATCAGGGTGGCGCTGAATCCATCAAGGCTGCCAAATGCCGCACTGAGCATGGTGGCAAAACCACTGATCGGGTTGGCTCCCAGCATCAGCAGCATGATTGCACCCAGCAACAGCGCCGCCGCTACTGAAAATACAGGGATCAGAATTACAATCAGGGAACGTGGCAAGATCTGTTGTTTCGCAATCGGCTAAGGGGGGACAACCGCTAGACAGCTATCTTACCAAGCATCGCGAATCAGGTAAATTCACGATAGGTTCCTGGCACGTGGAGAGCATAAATCGGGAATATCAGGCAAGGAATCGTCGCAATGATACAACTGCTGCTCGTTATGAGCAGCATCAAACAGACGCATTCAGGTGGTCATGCCGGTGCAAAGTGCTGGTGCCAGTGTTCCGCTATGTCAATTCTGCGCGTCAGCCAGACACGCTCCCTGCCAGCCACATAGTCCAGAAATCTGGCAACGGAAGCTGCCCGACCCGGCCTGCCCGCCAGACGGCAATGTAAACCGATGGACATCATCTTGGGTGAACCCTGCCGACCTTCTTCATAAAGCATATCGAAGCTGTCTTTGAGATAGCAAAAAAACTGCTCACCGGAATTGAAACCCTGGGGCGTAGCAAAGCGCATATCGTTGGCATCGAGTGTATAAGGAACAATCAGTTGTTTGCCGGATGTCGACTCCCGCCAGTAAGGTAATTCATCTGCGTAGGAATCAGCACAGTAGCGAAAGCCGGCATCTTCTGCTGCCAGATCCAGCGAATGGATCGAGGTGCGACCAGTGTAAATGCCCACTGGTCGTTGTCCTGTAGTTTGTTGGTGGATGACCAGAGCCTGCTGCAGATGGTCCCGCTCGTCTTCCAGCGAAAAATGCCGGTAGTCAATCCATTTTAGCCCGTGGGTGGCAATCTCCCAATCCGCATCGAGCATGGCATCAACTGCTGCTTGATTTTTTTCAAGGGCGGTGGCAACTCCAAACACAGTCACCGGTATCTTGCGTTCGGTAAAGAGTCGCCACAAGCGCCAGAATCCGGCACGGGATCCAAACTCGTATATGGATTCCATATTCATATGCCGTTGGCCGGGCCAGGCCTCTGCTCCGACAATTTCGGAAAGAAAGGCTTCGGAGGCATCATCTCCATGCAAGATATTATTCTCTCCCCCCTCTTCGTAATTGACCACAAATTGCACAGCCACATAGGCGTCTTGCGGCCATTGCGCTTTCGGTGGGTTGCGTCCATAGCCAACCATATCTCTCGGGTAGTTTTTCGTCATGAGTTCACCTGTGCTTACAATCTGGTCGGATCTGGCAGCAGTCATCACTGGCCAGCCTGACCCTAGTTTACAACGTCGTGAGCAACTGTAGTGGAGTTAACAAGTCGAATTAAAAGAAAGTCGAACTAAAAAGGATTTTGGGTGAAAGGAAGTCTCAGCCCGGTTGTCTGAAACCGGGCGGTGACTGGAGGGCAACGTTCGAAAGCACGTGTGTATCCAGCTCTTGGCATAGACTAATGTCAGTCGCGCTCGTCGTGCCATAAAATTGTACCTGTGCAAACCCGGAGGCGGTGGTTCGTCTGGCCAACGACCTGAGTATTGTAGTCAGGTGTTGCCTTTAGGTGTGTTCACCCGCGAACCTCGTTCATCTTGAGTATCGATTTCCCGAACCGTTTGCTTTCCCCGCATGTTCGATTACCAAACATGTTTTGTATGCAAACGTATCTCGTTGCAATCGAAGCCCAAATTGCTTCCGACAGACATGCACTGAATGTGGTAGAAATATCGTCGAATTTCGAATCTGTTGCCCAGAAACTATTGAAAGAACCTGTTGAACAGAAACTTCGAACAATGAAACTACCTGGTACACATTCAAACCGTTTCGCAAAATCACTATCAGGCCACAACGCATGCTAGCAACAGTGCAGTAAACCTTCAGATCAGTTGTGGATAACCTTCAGGTTCCGGCCAATGGCGAGTTGAACTCGCATGAATTTTGATTGATAAGTTACCTCCTTGGCAGTAGCCGCGTAAATCTCAACGCCCTTTCAGTATCTGTATTCAACAACATTAAAACAAGCACTAGTTCAAACTATTTTTCTGACTTTGGCATGATGACTGCGTAGCGCCCAGGCCATGTTTTTCCAGTTGCGTATTAAAACGCAGCAACCGTTCCGTCACTGCGTGGATCCGCAGCGCCTTCAATTAATCCGTGCGGGTGATGCACCAACGCACCCGCATGCCCCATAAATTCTTCATACTCACCGACTGTTTCAACATCGTGTC
>CALFCE010000362.1 GCA_937951215.1 uncultured Granulosicoccaceae bacterium | reverse complement strand
GTACTGTGCAGAGGCAAACAATAAGAATAGAACTTCATCATGAATGCAAAGGTACTTCGTCTAAACAAGGCAGGGACACCTATTGCGTGGTTAAACTGGCAGGAAACCGCGACTTTGGTGGCAAAAAATCAGGTTATTTGGAGCCTTGGTGAGGTTCTGACTACCGTCTACGGAGGGGTTAACAAACAAGGGCAAAGATCGAAACTTGAATTGCCCAGCATCGTGGCATGCGATGGCAAGATCGAAGACAAGGCCTTTGTACCCGGGCTGACCAACCAGTTGTTGTTCGCCAGGGATCAATGCGTTTGTCTCTACTGTGGTCAGCCATTTCCTACTAGTGAGCTATCCAGAGACCATGTGATTCCTCGCTCGAAAGGAGGCAAGGATATTTGGACCAACTGCGTGACCGCCTGTCGCCGATGTAACAATCGCAAGGGAAATAAAACGCTGGATCAGGCGGGTATGGAATTGTTGGCCATTCCATTTGTGCCTAACCGCTATGAGTTTTTCTTTCTGTCAAATCACAATGTGCTTGCCGATCAAATGGATTTTCTGAAGACCCGTTTTTCAAAAAACAGCCAATGGAGCTAACAGTGCGCTAGCGCGATTGCATTGCTATCGCTTGCTCACCAATGGCCCGACAAACTCGATCGAGTTTGAACGCAAGTCTGTCATCAGGGTTTCTGCCAATTCCAGCATGTCACTGCTTTGATAGTATTGCTGACCGCCCAGCTGGATAACCCAAGCACCGGATCTGGCAATCAAGGTTGAATAGATTTTATCCGAAGGATCTATATTGACGGAATTTTGAGTGCTGATTGGTATGCGAGAAAGAAAGACTTCCATCGGCCAAGCTTGAGAAGACTGATCACCAATGGTCAGGCTGAGCTTGTTTGACCCGAATTTAACACCGTTAGGCTGTGCACTCGCCTGGTCTGTTTTTCGGTTCGCTATTATTACGTTTTGAGCCCTTTGCTGGAAGGATTCTGCAAACAACAAAGCAGTGGTCTCGGTGTCTGTCTGCATGACTGTCATTTCAATTGGCGCAATTGAGCTACCGGATTGATCAAAAAACTGACCTCCCACCATTGAAACAATCAACCGTGTAAACCCTTCAACTGTTGCCTGCCGCCGCTCAGGATCATCGCGCATATCCAGACCCTTGATTGGTGATGTTTCAACCAAAGCCCAGGGACGCTTGGTCCAGGTGTGTTTCAAATTGGATACGATGTTAAAAATGACTCTGTTGCGGTTTATCCGGGCATTGTCGGGATAGTTCTCCGGATCCAGAATCTGTACAGGATCAGCTGGCGGTGACTTTAAAACCGAGCTTACCAGATCGTCCCCGTTTTTACGTTTTTGCAGGGTTTCAAGAAATCGTTCGCCCTCAATGTAGGAATACTCAAGCACGTTACGACTGATTGCCTGCATGCTTTGCTCGAGTGCATCTTCCGATTCAGGTGCAGTGAACATAAATTCGTCAAGTGCCTGAAGCCCTTCCAGGCAGGATGCTTTGGCACACAGCTTACGCGTGACCAACTGTGCGTGGCCTTCGTAGGCCGCGGACTGGGAAAAAGAAGCCCTGAAATTCAGTTCCCGTCTTGTATGGATATCATGCATTTTGTCATCGGCTGCGTGAATGGCTTCGTGTATCAGTAGAGCCAGTAGTGCCTGTCTTGCAAGCCCGGGTTCCGAGACCAGGGGTTCGAGAAAGCTTGCCAGTAGTGACTGGTTTACCAGTATGCTTTTTTTTCGCCCGGTATAAAGTGCCGCATAGGTACCTTGCTGGTCGGACATCAACTGATCGAGGAAACGGCGAGCAAACGCGGGATTGCTAAACTGCGGTAACACCAGCTTGGCGGTTTCATAGCGAACTTCTTTTTCCAGTTCCTCGTTGCTTACCACTTGCAGGGTGACGTTGCGGAGCGAAATGGCGAAGTGTTCTTCAACCAACAAGCGTGCCTCTTTATAAATATCAAAAATTGCCTTATTGGATAGATCACGGCTAGCCATTTGGCTATCGGTCATCGCAAGCTGATCTTCGATGTTCGGTTGTACGACTCTTACAAAAGACTTGACTGAATCTTCAGCTGTTGTCTGGCATCCCATCACGGCGATGAGGGAGAAAAGGGATAAAAAAGCGGGCAGGAGTCGGCTATGAGCTGAAGGTAACATCTGAGATGGTATTGCTGGCATGGCAGATTCCGGTCAATGCAGTGCCATGGTGTATTGCTCAGCTCTGCTAGTTAGTGAGACTGCTTAAGCTCACTCTTGGGAAGAATACTACCTTGTTGCCGGTTGGGCAGCGTAGAAGAAATGCTGAAGTCAGACCAAAGCCTCAATTACATGAGGGTTGGTGGACTTTGTTTAGGGCTGATAACGAGTGCTAGCCATTTGTGGCGGAAATGATGTGAATATCAAGTGAAAGATTTGATACGTTGATCAAACCTGTTTTGAGAACTGGTTACTTGCACCGCATAGCGAGTGAGAGCTCTTGTCGATGTGAGTGTGCGTGGTTTTTCGCCAGTATCTAAATGTTGATCTGTTTTCAGCGTTCAGACACGCTAAGAGGCTTTTCGCATTTCGGCTGATAAACGACATTCTTCACAGATAAATTGTTCTTGCTGGTGATATGTCAATACTCCTTCGTCCTCAATAAAACCCTGACCCTGACAGTCGTTTCCATTGATACCCGTACATGGTGGTTTGAGAAGCGGAGTGATCCGTGTCGAGAACACATCTCGCTCCAGAGCGTCCAGTTCCTCCGTGCCACCGTCGAACAGTATTTTTTCTGCGATTTCCTGAGTTTCATCATCAAGCATGTCGGTGTACTCGGTGATGTACTCAAGTGTTTCGATCATGTGCTTGTTCATAGAGAGTACCGTTTGTCAGCTATTGCAACTCGTTTCAATTCATCACTACCAGGCGCAGAGTTTCTATTCTCAGAGCGCTGATCCATACAAACAGAAATCGGGCCAAGGTGTTTTGACGACCGGAAATGGAGGGGTTTGGTAGAAAAATTGCACAGCAGCAAAAGATCTCTGATTTAGACAGAGATTTTCAGGTTGTACAGGCTGAAACAGCTGTTGACAGACCTCTCTAACCATTCTGGAGGCTGCGCGAGTGAGGCGCGTTCTACGACGAATTGCCGTTATCATCATTATTGCCGCTGCAACGGGCTGTGCGATTACGCCTCGTCCCACGGCAAGCTTTGATGATCTGGTTTCCAACAATGATGTGGTAGCCGGGCGACAACAGACTGAATCACTGGCTCTGATTAATGAGCTTGCTGAAAAAGGCAAGTTGTTTCACGATCGCGACGCTGCAATTGTAATCGATCAGATTCTTGAAAAGCTCTTTACTGATCGTGAACGTCAGCATCTTCGAGTTCATTTCGCCAGGCTGCCGGGTGAGAATGCATTTGCCTTACCGACTGGCGATATTATCTTGCATTTGGATATGCTGGCGGCTTTGGAGAACGAAGATCAGTTGGCTTTTGTGCTGGCGCATGAAGCGAGTCATGTGATTGACAATCATGCGTGGAAAGACGCCAAGAAGAGACAATCCTCACGATTTGCATCGCAGCTTGCCCGATTTCTTTTGCTGGGTAACCGTCGAGCCGGACAATACTTTACAGAATCTGCTCAGCGTTTCAGCCGCGAGCAGGAATTTCAGGCGGATCAGAAAGCGGCTGAACGTTTGGCCAGGGCTGGCTTCAGTCTGGCTCGCGCGGCCAGATTTTTCGACGTATTGCAGCGCTACCCACTGGCCATACCCGGGGAACAAGAGGTGCTCACGCATCCTGGTAATACGGAAAGAGGGCGTCGCCTGTTAACCATGGCCAGCAGATCTGTAGGGTCAGATAAGTGGAATGCCAATCCCTCTGACTCGTATTACGCAGTCAGAGAGCCATGGTTATTGATGAGCATCGAAAACAAGCTACAGGTTAATGACTTTGCCGGTGCCTTGGTACAGTTGGCAGTCATCGAAAAATCGGGTAGCGATGAGATACGGACAGAGTGCCTGCGGGGACGTATCTACTCTGCGTTGGGACAAAACAAACACCAATCCAGCCTTGCCATGCAGGAGCTCCAGCGAGTGGCTGATCACGCTGTGTACGAAAGTCGCGGCAGCACTTCGAATGATGTGCTGTCGACGTCGTTAATTAGTGCTGCCCAAATATTTTTTCTTGGACAGGCTGAAACGATTTTCAAGAATCTGTCTGCGAAGAACAATTCAGTATCTACGCAGACACATCCTGTGTTTGCAGTTAGTTGTGCCAGCTCCGGGCTGGACAACATAGAAAAATATCGTTCGCAGGTGTCGAGTGCATCAGCCACTTTTGGTTTTTAGCGTTGACTCTTTAACGTTGGTAGGCCCTGATATAGTCGATTGTGAGTCTCGCCGGGAACGATGTGGTGCCATCGGGACTCCCGGGCCACCATCCGCCAACCGCAAGATTGGCCAGTAAATACATTTCTTCCCAGGAAACGTTGCCATCCTGAAGTCGGTGTTTTTCAACCCCGTCAACATACCAAACAATAAGCCCTGGCTCCCAGCGGACTCCGAAAGTGTGAAAGTCTTGTGAGTAGTCCGGTCCCCAAACCTCGAACGATGGTGTGCGACGGTGGTTCCAGCCTTCCTGCCAGTGGTAGGTGTTGTAAATAAGATCAGGTTGATGCCCGATGTGCTCAACGACATCAATTTCCGGTCTGCGATCATTATCGTGCTGGTGTAACAGCCAGAATGCGGACCACAGTCCCCGACCACGAGGCATTTTGGCGCGCATTTCAACATAACCGTACTTCATTTTGAATTTGTTATAAGTGGTTAGTGCACCCGACAGGTACGGTTGCCACACGGCTTTGGGCAGCAGGTGCTCTGGAGTCGGTATGGCGGAGATGGTCAGGTGCTCGCCATCAAATTGAAACGGGTTGTAACCGAAGTTCGGATCAGCGCGGTGGTCTACGTAGTATTGCTGCTCGTTGTTGATGATCCAGCCTGCTCCCCAGCGATAGCTGGTGTTCCACTTGGAGTAGTCGAGCGAATTGCCACGAAACTCGTCGGAAAATACCAGTTGGTAGCCATCCAGGTGGGGAGGGTTTCCGTTGGAGCTTGGGCTGTTGTTGTTTGTTGTATCGTTCTGCGGTTGATTGCTTTGCAGTTGATTGCTTTGGGTTTGATCTGTCTGGAGTTGACTATTCTGGGCCTGATCAGCGCCAGCGGTGTTGCCGGTGATGACATCGGATGGATCTGAAAACCGGCCTGTCTCGTCGAAGGCGACCACGCGGTAGTTGTAGTTAACACCCCAGGTGATGCCGTCTTCAGTGTAGCTGGTGCCTGAGACGGTGGTCAGATAAGCATCATCGCGGTAGATGTTGTAGCCACCAATGGGACGGTTGCTGGCAGGTATCTGCCAATGCAGGGTTAGCGAGTTGCCATGAACGATTTCTATCCACATCCCGTCTGGCCTCAACGGACGATCTGAACCACCATTCTGGCTTTGTTCAGGTGCATTCTCCGGAGCGGGTGGAGCTACCGTGCCGCCATTTGCCTGTCCCCCATTGGTTTGAACGGTGGCAACCGCAGACTGACCCGAGTAGTTGCGGGCTGCATCGAATGCCACTATCTGGTAGCGGTACTCGTTGCCTGAGCTAATGCCGTTGTCGACATAAAAGGTTTCAAAGGACGTGGCGTAATACTGCTCGTTGCGATAGATGTTATAGCCATCGATCCCCTGATCATCCCATGGTCGGTTCCAGTTTATTCTTACTGCCTGATCGCCTATCGACGTGGCATAGATGCCATTGACGATGGACGGAGGCTGATTGTCAGCAGAAACTTTGGTCAGGGGTGCGAGCAGCAAAGGCGCGCAGAGTGAGATTACTGCAAACCGCGTAAATCGATCGAGCATTGACGTTCCAGGGTGAAAAAGTGAGTACTTGAGTCGTTGTTGAGAGTTGCTTGGAAAGGCCCAAAGGATGGCTTTGGGCCCGAGTGCATAACCCGTAACAATGTTGACACATTCTACTTTTACAACCTGAACTGAACCTTAAAAAAACGGCTGTACATGCAACAATTTTGGATAATTATTTGATTAATTTCATTGACTTAGATAAACATTCTACTAGTCGATATTACGTGCTTGATCTCGCAGTGCAAATTTCTGGATTTTGCCGGTGCTGGTCTTGGGTAGTGGTCCGAAAACGACAGTGCGAGGAACCTTGTAGCCGGCAAGGCGCGACTTGCAGAACGCAATTACCTCGGCAGCGTCTGCCTCCTCCCCTTCTTTCAGGGTTATAAAGGCACAAGGTGTTTCCCCACATTTCTCGTCCGGCTTTGAGACCACGGCAGCCTCCAGGGTTTTGGGAAAACGGTAGAGGGTCTCTTCAACCTCCAGAGTGGATATGTTTTCTCCGCCGGAGATAATGATGTCCTTGGCCCTATCTTTTATTTCAATGTACCCGTCCGGGTGTTGAACGCCAAGATCACCGGTTCGGAACCAGCCACCGCCCAATGCCTCGGCAGTGGCGTCAGGATTTTTCAGATAACCCTTCATCACGGTATTTCCCCTGATCATCAGTTCTCCCAGGGTCTCGCCATCGTTGGGGGTTGGCTGTGCCGAATCGCTGTCGAGTATCTGGGCATCTTCCAGTGTCAGGTAGCCCACGCCCTGACGCGCCATGCGGGCAGAGCGATCATTCAGCGCCAAATCAGGCCAATCATCCTGCGGGATACACACGGTTGCCGGGCCATAGGTTTCAGTCAGGCCGTACAGATGCGTGACGTTGAAGCCGATGGCTTCCATTGCCTCAATGACTGCTGATGGAGGTGCGGCACCACCGGTCGCAATTTCGATGGGCCGGGATGCTTTTTTCTGGATTTCCTTCGGCGCATTGGCCAGCATATTCAATACGATGGGAGCACCACACATATGAGTGACATCGTGTTCTTCGATCAGATTGAAAATACTTTCAGGTTCAACCTTTCTGAGGCAGACATGAGTTGCCATGGCAGCGGTAACAGCCCAGGTGAAGGTCCAGCCGTCGCAGTGAAACATCGGCAGCGTCCAAAGATAGCGCGAGTCTTTTTGCACCCCCATTGTGATCAGGTTGCCCATCGCGTTCAGGTAAGCTCCGCGATGGTGGTAAACACAGCCCTTGGGATTGCCGGTTGTGCCTGATGTGTAGAGTAGTGATATTGCTTGCCACTCATCAGTGATCCCGGACGCAGCCCCTTGCATGGAGATTGACGGATCACCCTCTGACAACAAGGTTTCATAGTCGAGTGACCCAAGCTTTTGGTCAAAGCCTGACTCTGTGTCATCAATATCGATAACCAGAATATCTCTGTTCAATTGTTCCAGCGCGGATTTGACAGTGTCGGAAAATTCAGTATCGGTTAACAGTACCTTGGCTTCGCCATGTTCGAGAATAAAGGCAATAGTGGAGGGATCCAGGCGAACGTTTAATGAATTCAGGACCGCACCGAGCATCGGCACAGCGTTATGAGCTTCGAGCATTTCCGGGGTGTTAGCGCCCATGATCGCAACGCAATCCCCCTTTTTTACCCCTCTGTTGGCTAATGCCGAGGCCAGTTGGCAACTGCGCTGCAGGAACTGTTGATAGCTGTACCGTCGATTGCCATGTATCACCGCGGTGTGTTGCGGACGCAAGGCGGCTGCGCGAAACAGAAAGCTAACCGGTGTTAGCGGAACATGATTAGCTGCAAGTGCAGGCAAGTCCTTTTCGAAAATAGACACTGGATCACTCTCAACTGTTGACGTCGACAACCAGTCGACCTTTCACACCACCACCAAGAATGGATTTGCCTTGCTCAGCAACGCTGTCCAGTCCGACCATCTGGGTCATGGTATCGAGTTTCTCCAGTGAGAGATCGCGGGTAAGCTGTTCCCAGGCAGGAACTCGCAGGTGTTTTGGGCACATGACCGAGTCTATACCCAGCAGGTTTACACCTCGAAGCAGAAACGGAATGACGGTTGTGTCGAGCTTGTTGCCCCCGGCAAGTCCGATGGCAGCGGCCACCCCACCGTATTTTAATTGGGTAAGTACATTGGCCAGTGTGTCCCCACCGACCGAATCCACAACGCCTGCCCACCGTTCCTTGTTTAGTGGTTTGCCATTGGGGGATGCGAGTTCTTCACGATCGATTATCTCAGAGGCTCCGAGTCCTTTTAGATAATCTGTTTCACTGGCACGGCCTGTTGATGCGTGCACTTCGTAACCTGCATTGGCGAGCAGGGCAACGGCAACCGAGCCTACACCACCGCTGGCTCCAGTGACCAATACCGGTCCGGCCTCGGCAGTGATATTGTTTTTTTGCAGTGCCTGCATACCCAGCATCGCGGTAAAACCCGCAGTTCCGATCGCCATGGCTTGCTTGCTGTCGATACCGGCAGGTAACGGTACCAGCCAGTCACCGCTGACACGTGCTTTCTGAGCATACCCACCCCAGCGAACCTCTCCAACCCGCCATCCGGTCAGGATGACTTTGTCACCTGCTTTGAAGTCGGCATGTTCGCTGGACTCGACAGTGCCACTGAAATCCACCCCGGGCACATGAGGGTAATTTCTGACCAGACCGCCCAGGCCGTTCAGCACCAGCCCATCTTTGTAATTTAGAGTGGAGTAGTCGACATTGACCAGCACATCGCCCTCGGGGAGGCTTTGTTCATCGAGATTTTCCAGGTTTGAGGTGACTTTTCCGTCTTCGTCTTTTTGGAGCACCAGAGCGTTAAACATGGATTTGCAGGCCTATTGTCGTGTGAGCGTTGGGTTATATCAAATTCCCGATCAATGATCCACACTCGCCTCTGTGCCTATAGGCGACCCGGCGGTTTCCGTTCAGACCATAGGTGGGTTTCAGCGCCCGCCGGAGACATTAAGAAACGAGCCGGTGACATAAGAGGCTTCGTCTGAAGCCAGCCACAATACGGCAGAGGCCACTTCCGACGCTTCGCCGCCCCGTTGCATCGGTACCACTGAGGCTAATCGGTCGACTCTGCCGGGTTCTCCGCCGCTGGCGTGTATATCCGTGTATATAAGCCCCGGCCTGATGGCGTTGACGCGAATGCCCTCGGTGGCGACTTCTTTGGCAAGCCCGATGGTCATGCTGTCCATGGCGCCCTTCGACATTGCGTAGTCGATGTATTCGTTCGGGCCGCCAAGCAGCGCTGCTATCGATGAGATGTTGACAATGCTGCCACCATGGCCGCCGTGGGCCGTCGACATACGGCGAACCGATTCCGCAGCGCAGTGCACTGCACCGCTGATATTGATATCCAGAATGGTGCGCAAGCGCGAGTCGTCAATTTGATCCAGTCTGGCTGCAGGTGCCACAACACCTGCGTTGTTAACCAAGACATCGAGCCGGCCGAATTCACTGTCAATGCGGGAGAACAACTCTTGTACTGAATTCGGCTTGCCGACATCGGCTTGTACAGCGATGGCGTGAACACCTTCTTTTTTTGCCTCGGCGACTATCTCGGTCGCAGCCGCTGTGTCTGAATGATAATTGATGCACAGATCATACTGCCGCTGGATTGCTCCGTGCGCCACTGCGGCACCAATCCCCCTACTTCCGCCTGTGATCAGCATGACTTTTCTATCTGACATGGTGCGCTCTCCTGTACGGCTAGTCTGCAGACAGCATGTTAAAGAAGGGTTTGATTGAAAAATATAAAATCACACAACAGAACAGAAGCAATCCCAAGCTGGCTGCAGGGCGCTCGGTCAGGGAACGGAGAAGAGTCGGTTGCTGTCCCTTTTGCTTGTTTTCGTCCCATTGTTGCCTGGCATCGTTGGCTCTTTTTTCCTGATAGCTGTCTATCAATGTTTTGGCTCGATCGTACTCTGCTTCGTCGTTGAGCCAAAATGCCGGCATCGAAATACCCCAGTTACCCGCATCGGTTTCATAAAAATCAAAGTGGTTTTTTTCCAGTAGCAGACGAATATCCTCTGCTTCGTCATCTGGAACACCACGCAGTCTGAATATCAATTTGGCCATTGCAAAGTGAGTCGGTCTTCAGGGGTATTGTCTTTTCAGGATGCCGACATTGTAAGCGATGCGCGGCGGTGTTGCTTGTTTTGATTGCGAAGCTCAAGCGGCTTGTTGAGCGCCCGGGTTATCGCTGGTGGATGGATCGCCGCAGTTTCGGGAATCTTCGAGTGGCAGGGATTGCGCCCAATGACAAACCAGATCAAGCACTTTTTCGCGGTGTTGTGGCTGCAGCAACAGATGATCTGCTTGTGGAAGGTAATGGAAGGTAAACAGTTTTTGAGAACTTTGTTTCCCGCACATTGCACCGAACTGACGATAGTGATTGAAATAGTGGGAAACGCCCCCGGTATAAAGAAACAAGGTGGCAACCCCTTTTTTCGCCAGAATTTCCAGAGTGTTAGTGAAGTCCTTGCGGTCAGGTAACTGCCTTTCATCGGGTATCAGACTAGCGCCTGTATCAGTCTCGTTGGCAGCGGCCGGATGGCGATTGCCTGTCAGCCCGGTTGAGTCCAGTTTGGCTCGTAAAATACATTTGTATCGTGAGCCAATGACACGCCATTTTTGCGCGCTGACCAGTCTGCTTGGGTAGTGTACAAGCCAGTGATGAAGATAGAAGCCGGGAGTGCGAAAGGCCAAGCCGTCAAGCAATGCGATCGCGCTGACCCTCGGGTCATGCTGCGCCTTGATCATCGCATCATCAGCCCCTGAGCATAATCCGCACAGTATAAATTTCCGGGAATGATATTCGCGTTGCATAAAGTCCATTGCGCTGGAGATATCGCGCTGCGCCTGATGTTGATGTTCGGAGTCATTTGATGGATAAGAACTGTCGCCAAGACCTGTCAGGTCAAATCTCAGGCACGTAAACCCCAAGTCTGCCAGATTGCGAGCGAGCTGGGTGTAGAGTCGGTAAGGGCCGACATGGTGAAGCAGCCCGGCGTTGATCAGTAGCACCGTAGGTGGGCGCTCTTTGCCGGATTCATCCCTTGTATTGGGTGTCGATGCAATAGTGTCGGTCAGCTGCGTATCGCCCGGAAAGCTGGCGATACCAGCCAGGTAGTGAGCGCTGGGTGATTCCCTGTGATTGCCCTGCGGGTTGTCCTCCCCGATAAAGCACTCAATCATATGTGCTCGTTCAGCCATTGGTCTGCAATCGTTCCGTGTTGGTGCCGCCAAACCAACTGTCAGTGGCCTTGATGGCGGCAAAGGCCAGAATGATTGAGTCGGCCTGCCTGGTTTGCAGCCAGCCATAGTCATCGTCAACCTGTCTTGATTCAGCTTTTTCCATCAGCGACTGAAAGTGGTTTTCCTGCCGCTGGCAGCGGATGAACTCATCGCGAGATTGCAATATCAAAGCAGACCTTGCACTGACTAAATTTTCATTCAGCGCAAGAGTCTCTAGATGCTGATAGAGCAACTTGCCATAGGTATAGCCCATCACATGCGATGCACCGTCAGTTGGTTGTTTGCACCGGTATCTGTCAAGGCAGTTCAGCGCTTTTTGTGTCAGTGTTGTCTGGTCCGCAAGTAACTTCGAGCCCGAAAAGACAGGGTCCCAAAGTACAAGTCGAGAAATTTCCAGCCCTGCTTTATCAATGGCAGATTGTTTAATGGCAGATTGCAGCAGCAGGGCGCCGCTTCGAACGGCTATGCAGCCTATTTCCCGATACCCGCTAATGAGCGAGAGTTGTTGCGCCGCATTGACGATGTCGGATTCAAGCTGCTGAGGCAGTATGTCAGAGAACTCACCTTCCGAATTACCGGTGCCGGCGTAGTCGAAGCGGAAAACGAAATAGCCTTGCCGCGCAAGAGTATCGGCCATCATTCGCAGACTGCGGTGTGACCGTGTGTATTCGTGTCCAAGCGGGTTGCATATCAGGATGGCCCCCTTTGATTCTTGATCAACCGGATGATGGCACACCCCATAAAGTGAGTAGCCGTCTGATCTGAAAAATAGATTTTCAACATATTCGGAAGAGGTACAAGCCAAATGAGGTGCAGTCGAGCCATCTTTTTCTGCAGCGATATGGTCTGAACGGGATTTGTCGAATTGTCTGGCGATTTGAGACAGATTGGCGGTTAACAGTGTGCGTGTACTCAGTTGGGTGTTAAATCGTTCCTTTGCGCTGCGTATAAAACGCATTGCACCCAGTGAGTGACCACCAATTGAGAAAAAATTATCGTCACCATTTATGGAATCGGCATCGACCAGATCGCGCCACATTTGAGCGACCAGTTGTTCGGAAGCCGTTTTGTTTTTGTTCTCCGCTGTTTTCGGATTTTTGCTACGGGATTTTTTCAGAAACGGGTCCGGTAGTGAGCTGCGGTCAGTTTTGCCGTTGTCAGTTTTAGGAAAATGATCCATGTCGATGATGACGGTGGGAATCATATAGTGCGGCAACAGGTTTTGGAGCTGCGATCGAATATTATTTTTAACGGTATCGGCGTTGGTAGATAGAGAGGTGCCGCCGATACGAACCTTGCCTTGCAGCTTTCTGCTCGACGCAGACGGGCCCACCAATGCCAATGGACCGTAAGTGTTTTTGGTTTTTTGTCGGTTGCCGATTATGTAGGCCACCAGAATATCAGGCTGGTTTTCATTATCCGGATCGGAAGCAAGTTGAACTACTGCCTGATCTATTTCGGGAAGCTTTACTAGTTGTGCTTCTATCTCTCCCAGTTCTATACGATAACCGCGAAGCTTTATCTGTGTGTCTTTGCGCCCGAGGCATAACAGTTCGCCGTTGTGAGTCCATTTGGCGATATCCCCGGTTCTGTACAGGCGCTTGTTTTCATCCGGATAGAAGGGATGGTCGACAAAATTCAAATCAGTCAAAGCTTGCAGCTTGTGATAGCCATCGCTAACGCCATGACCTCCTATGCAGAGTTCACCCGGTATATTTACTGGACAAAGTCGACCTCGTCCATCGAGAATCAGTATCTCGGTATTATCGATAGGCTTGCCAATAGAGATCGGGCTGTTCATCTCTGTGATTTGCTTGCAGCTGGACCAGACCGTGGTCTCGGTAGGCCCGTACATATTCCACAGCTCACTACATGTTTGCAACAAATTTTCCGCCAGAGCCGATGGCAATGGCTCACCTCCACAGAGTACCTTTAATCGTTCAGCGCCTTGCCAGCCGGATTCGAAAAGCATTTGCCATGTGCCGGGAGTTGCTTGCATGATGCTGCTGTTGGTTGCGGCAATAAACTGAGCCAGCCGTTCACCGTCTCTTGCAATATCTGATGTAGCCAGTGCCAGTGTTGCTCCCGAAATGAGGGGTAGAAAGATTTCCAGTACTGAAATGTCAAAAGCTATTGTCGTTACGCCCATCAAGACGTCCTCACTCTGAATGCCGGGCTTCGTCTTCATGGCCAGCAAAAAATTCAGCGCATTGCGTCTGTTTACTCTGACCCCTTTGGGTAGTCCGGTTGAACCGGATGTGTAAATGGAATAGCACAAATCCTCAGGACAATGTCGGGTCTCAGGCAAAACGGTTTTCAGTGCACTGATTTGCTCCCATTGCGAATCAATGTTGATTTGTCGGATAGTTGAGTTTGGATGCTCCTGATACAAGCCCTGCTGAGTAATCATCAGCTTGACTCCCGAGTCTGACAGGATGTGCGAGATGCGATCAGCAGGGTAATCAGGGTCGATTGGTAAATAGGCAGCACCCGTTTTGAGAATAGCCAACAGAGAGACAATAAGGTCAATGCCTCGCGACAGGTTGACTGCCACCAGTGAATTACGCCCGATATTTTGCCTGAACAAGAAGCTGGTGAGAATGTCGACACGAGAATTCAATTCCTGGTAGCTGATCTCGCTCGTCGCCATTACCACTGCGATTTTATCAGGGTTGGCTTTGGCCGTTGCTGTAAACAGTTCCGCAATGCCGTGTTCGGTGTCGTAGTGTGTTTTGGTGTTGTTAAAGCTTTCGAGTAACTGTGTTTTTTCGTTTGCCGGTAGCAAATTCAACAAGGTTAGCGCTGATGTCGGCTGTTCGCATGCGGATTTTACAAGTTGTTGCAGATGAGAAGACATCGATTCGATATCAACATATTCAAAAGCTCTAGTGTCAAATCGAATAACGCCCCGGATTGTCGGGTTTCCCTGATCAATGAACAGTTGTAAAGGGCTCTCAGCCTGGACAGATTTCTCCTGGTAAGAATAGTGATCGATTATTACTGTTTGGGATGGGTCGGGGATCGGGGCTGGTGTTGACCTGTCTTCGCGGCGCATTTCCATCACGGTGTTGTGCAGGAAAGTAAAGAACCAGTCTCGCGGGTTTACCGTGATTGAGACCGGGTTGTAATGTGCGGTGCCAGATATTTTTGTGCCGACTTCGGGTATCCCCAGCTCAACAAAGGTACTGTTGGAATAGCGAAAAAGTAACAAGGCGAAACTGCAGGCGATAAATTCGAAAGCACTACACTGGTTTTCTTTACATCGTTGATTAAATAATGAGTAATCGAGGCCATCGAACGAGAAATCCAGTTCATCCAGGCTGTATGCCATTTGATTCTCTGATGGGTTTTCCCCTGCCTCCATGATATTTTTTTGCGGTGGTTTGTACTGTGGCAGTAAAGGTAGCCAGTCGCCAGGTGGCAATACCTTGTCTTGTGCTCTGACCGGATCAGCGTCATTCGAAGCGACTTGTTCAGTAATATCGGAATCCCTCTGTTCGCTGACAGTCTGATTATCTGCAACAAGATTGAAAATATCCCCGTTGAGGTTATACGACTGTGGACGTACTGGTGCGGGAAATTCCGAGATCAAGTAGTGACTGACGACTTCGTTGATTTCGATCCCTTTATTGGTTAGTAGCTCAAGTTTTAGTTCTTGTTTGTCAATTCCGGGGAAAGCCTCTACTCTGCCATCAGATCCGAGAATTTCCGATAGGGCATCGAGAAGCTGCTGGCCTAGCGGATAGCCGTTGATCATCAGTTTACGTTGATAATTGCCTGTTACCTCAAAGTCACCACTTAACAACTGGGCCGCTTCCAGTCCGGTATTAAAAAGGGTTGTCTTATTGGGATTGTCTATATTGATCAACGAGTCAGTGATGTACCCATTGATAACAGCGCTGCAAAGTGAAGCCCCACCAATATGGAGTTGTCCGGCCTCGCCCTGTCGGACGGGAGTGCCCTGTTCGTTCAAGATATGTATCTCGCATCCCGGCAGAGGTTTGCAGTGAGCGATGGGGTGGTTCCGATAGAAACCTGTAGTCTCAAATGTTATGTTGTATAGCAAGGTCTCTGCACTACCATAGACTTGCAGCCAACGTAGCTGATGCGCGGTTTTTTCCTGTCCTCGTTGTTGTATGCTGGAAGAAACGGGGGTTCCGGAGACGACGATGGTATTGATGCAGCTGGGGGTAAGTAGCGATTGTTCCTCCAGATGTTCAATGCTGTTCTTCAATAAGGTGGAGTCAATTTGCAAAAAATTGACATCGTCTTTTTCAATGGCGTTGAACAGATCCTGCCCGGCTAATGAATCGCCACCTTTGGCTATTGCAACGCTACCCCCGGCGATCAATGGCAGCAATGTCTTTACCAGCGTATAGTTTGATGATGCCCTGCAGTGAAAGAGCGTTCTGCAGCGGCTGTCAATACCCCAGCTCTGACGGCAGGCATTTAGTGTTGAATACAATGCCGAATGGGATATCTCAACCGCGCCGTTGATTGGTGATGTTAAATCGCACTGTTCGTTGCCTGTTGCGCTGCCCGTTGGGTTACCCGATGGGTAGTGTTCGGCTTTGGAGATTGCCAGTCTGCAAGCTGCGTGTTTATGAGCCAGTTCCAATTTGGGGTTGGTGGTCAGATGACGACGTCCAAAGTCGCCATCTACAAATAGGGCATGAGCCTTGTTATCGCTTTTGGATAGCAGGGGGCAACGAGAATGTTTGCGAGTGGTGAGTATGTAGTATGGCTGTTGCGTCTCTCCACCCATCAGGGTTTCCAAATCTTCCCAACTGTATTCCTGATCGATCAAAACAGCACTCAGTCCTGCTTTAAGAATACCCAGAAAGCTCGCTACACAGTGGTGGGAACGCTCTCCCAATATACCAACAGCTGTGTCCGGGTTTATGATCAGC
>CALFCE010000361.1 GCA_937951215.1 uncultured Granulosicoccaceae bacterium | reverse complement strand
CCTGATTAAAACCGGGGGACAGTATACCGATTAAAAATTCGGGGGGCCGAAAACTGGGGGACAGTATACCCATTTAGGGCATGTTCGAATTCAATAGACCTAAATGGGTATACTGTCCCCCAGTTTTCGGTCCCCCGATTTTTTAATCGGTATACTGTCCCCCGGTTTTAATCAGGCGGCGGTGTCGTAGTCGGCTTCTGTCACGGCAGTCTTGGTTGCTGGCTGCTGTTTTGCCAGTTTTTCAAGTGCAAGTGACGATACGGGATTAGAGGTTTTATTGAGTGACTTCTCGTCTTCTATGCGCCACGGCCACGCTGATAGCCCTTGTGCCAATAACACCTGCGAAATACCAGAATCTTTCAATTGCTGCTCAGAGAAACCACGTAGCACCTGCAGTACCCTGGCTCGTCCTGCCCGTTCGCTGGATTCTACAAATCGTTGAAATAAGCTCATTGAGTGTCTCCGTTAGTCTAAAAACAGTCGATAGAAGAGATCTCTACCGTTAACTCAATATGCGGTTCTGGCCGCAGCTTCACAAACGATTTATATTGGAGCTTCAGATTAGTAAATCTAATCGGAACACGTTTGACCTAACCAGCTTTACCTAACCAAGTGATCATTTTTACAGTGGGTTTCGCGCAGAGCAATTGCGCAAATCAGCGACATTATCAGAGTGAGGATCAATGCAGCGGTAGCCACCTGATAATCACCCTTGGCATAGACACGTACCTGATATTCCATCTCTCCGCTCCAGGACTTGTCCAGCAGCCACCCCATCAACGGTTGCATAACAGCCCCAGATCCCACAACACACATATTCGCCAAGCCCATGGCCGAAGCTGTTTGTGCCGGATCATTCACTTCACGCACTGATCCGAAGACAACAACCATGACCGACCCTGCCATACCATTGATAAAAAACAGAGCCACTATCAAGGCGAGAGGGAGGGAAGGTAAATAAACAAGCACCAGCAAGGTAGAAAGGGACAACACACTACCCCCTATCATGATTGGCCGTCGCTTCTGTTGACGGTCGGAAATCCAGCCAGCTAATGGGGAACCCAATGCCCAACCCGCAAACAGCATGGAAACAACAGGCGCAGCCTGCGTGCGATCCAAACCATAAGCGGAGCCCAGCCAGGGTATCGCCCACAGCCCGGCAAAAGCCAGCATCGGAGCTGCCAAGCCAAAACCGATTCCGGCACAAAGCCATGACTGGGGATTACTCGCGACCAGCCTGAGGCTTGCCAGCATCGAGATAGAGGGCGCAGTGTCGGACACGCTCTGTCGACGAGGCACCACAAACCAGAGTAACAAGGCCAACACTAACGCAAGGACGGCCAACCAATAAAAACTCAGTCGCCAACCATTGCTTTCAACCAGAATACTCAGCGGTGCCTGCCCCAGCATCGCACCCAACATACCCGTCGATTGCACAAGACCCGCGAGCATCGCAAAGCGCTGAGGCTTGAAAAACTGTGCAACGATGGAAAGCGTTCCAACAAACCCAAAAGCCACCGCGCCGCCGACCAGCGCTCGATACAAAGACGCGGTCAGTAATGATTCGCTTTGAGCAAAACCAACAGACGCAAGTGCACAAACAATGGCAGCAACGCTCATTAACTTGCGGGGGCCGTACCGGTCAGTCAGTAGTCCCACCGGCAACTGCAGCATGGCATAGGTGTAAAAGTAAGCTCCCGAAAGAATCCCGAGGCTGGCAGCACCAACAGAAAAATCGAGCATCAACTCTTCTGTCATCACACTGGGCGCTACCCTCTGGATAAAGGCATAGCCAAAAAACAACATGCCCAGGATATAGGCGCAAAGTACTCGAGTATTAATCAGCTGAACTCGCCAAGATTACCGATATGACCGATTGGGCAATTGTCATTCGGGCAGGTCATGCAAATTTTTTGTGCGTAACCAAAAATAGTTTTAACTGCCTCTACCGCTGTCGTTTATCAGCGCATTGCGCTTCGCAACAAACTCCTCAAGTTTTTTGGGAGAATGGCCGTCGGCGAAATCGACAGCGGATAGCAGGCGGTCCAGTAACTGTGTACTGTGTGTCTGACGAGTGATTTGGCAAATTTTATCGTACAACCACAATGCATCCTGACCAGCCATATCCGTCGGCTCGTGTATACCGGCATCGCGCAACAAAGAGGCAACAGCTGGCCCGATATTGGGCATATCCTCAAGTCGTGATGCGATGCTGATATGTTCTGCCTTCATGCTAGTCGGACAAAAGGCACTGTGAGTAAACGTCAACCGGATGAACTGATGTAACACCACCCCTGTCAGCAAACTGTTCGTGGCAGCTAAAACCGTTACTGACAACCACCGTTTCCGGCTTCAAATTCTCAACCGCTGGAGCCAGTTTTTTTGCGAATACCTTCTGTGCCAGCCATCGGGTTTTACGTTGCACACCAAATGCTCCTGCCATTCCACAGCATCCGGGTTCCGGTTCTTGCAGGAAATCGAAACACTGCTCCAGATAACGTTTGTCGGCAAGTTCCACTCCGAGGTTTTTATGATGACAATGCAAATGCAGCAATCCGGCTGGCAGCTTCTTTCGCGGCTTTATTTTATGTTTTACCAACAAGTCTGCGACAGTGATACAGCGATCGGCCAGATCTTTTGCGTCGGGATTTTCACTTTGCAACTTCAGCATTTCATCTTTAAAAACAGACAGACAGGATGGCTCGAGCACGATTAAATCAGCCCCGGGTGGCAAGGTCGGATAAAACGAGTTGAGTATTTCATCTACCTGCTTGCGCGCCTGTTCGAGGAAGCCATATTCATACAATGGCCTGCCACAACAAAAATGCTGACGAGCAACCGCCACATCAAAACCCTGCGACACCAGTAGCTTGATTGTCGTCTCCACAATGTCAGGGCGGTAGTGACTATTGAAGCTGTCAAGCCAAAGAACAACCCTGGCCTTGCAATCATCGTCGAAGGAGCCAAACCGGAAATACTTATCGTCGGAATGGTCGCCCGGCAGTATTTTCTGTAGCTCAACAAGGCGCTTGCGAGCTGACTGTGGTGCCAGCAATGGCAAATCTTTCTCTTGCGGCACATCCAGCAAAGACTTTATCAAATGCGAAACGACAGGCATCCGCAGTGCGATATTGCCGAGACCGCCCAGGTGAGCAATTTTTGGTAAATGATTACCAATCTTGCCAAACAGATGATGATGCACAGGCCGTCGCTGATGTTGATAATGTCGCGCCATAAATTCAGATTTGTAACTGGCGATATCGACGCTTGTCGGGCACTCGACTTTACAGGCCTTGCACGACAGACAATGCGCCAGCGAGTTCTCAACATCGTCGTCCTGCCAGGACCTGGCAATGACCTCGCCGCGCATCAGCTCATGTAACAGATGCGCACGGCCACGTGTTGAGTATCGCTCCTCGTGACTGGCCTGGTAGGTTGGACACATCGCGCCCTCTTTGGCACGGCACTTCCCCATCCCGATGCATCGCTCAAGCGAGCGACCCAAGCCTCCGGGATCATCGACAAACTGGAGTACGCTGCTGACCTGGGGAGTCTGGTAGTCAGGCCCCAAACGCAGGTTTTCATCCATACGATACGGGTTAACCACTTTGCCCGGATTCATAATATCTTGCGGGTCCCAGACAGCCTTAAAGCGCTTGAACGCATCAACCAGTTCATCCCCATACATGATAGGGAGGAACTCCGCCTTGGCCTGTCCGTCGCCGTGCTCACCGGACAAAGAACCACCATATTTGACAACCAGATGGGCGATCTCCTGACTAAAGCGCCGCCACTTGGCAACACCCTGTTCGGTTCGGGTATCGAAGGTGATACGGGCATGAATACAACCATCCCCAAAGTGTCCGTAGAGACTGGTCTGATAATCGTAGCGATCAACCAGAGCCTGAAACTCACGCAGGTAATTACCCAATTGGTGGGGATCGACAGCAGTGTCTTCCCAACCGACAATCGGGTCGGGGTCTTCGGGGTTCAAGCTCATAGACGTCGCAGAAGCCCCCTGCTCCCTGATACTCCATATTTGAGCGACTTGCGCGGGCTCGACTATTGGCAAACACGAAACAGCTTTGCTGGATTCGAGAATTTTTTCGCCAAAGCGCGTGCAGAGTATTTCGAGTTCTGCTTCATTGTCAGCAACAAGTTCCATCATGATCCAGGCTTTACCCTCGGGCAGCAGGGACACTTCCTGCAAGCGCAAACCACGTTCGATCAAACCGCCGACAATGCTCCAATCCAACCCCTCCATGGCTACCGGCTTGTACTCGAGGATGGCCGGTACACTATCACCCGCTTCAAATATATCGGTAAATCCCAGTACCAGCAGACGCTTGACGCTGGGATTTTTTATCAATCTTGTTTTTGCCTGCAAAACGGACACACAAGTGCCTTCAGTACCAACCAGAGCCCGCGCGACATTGAACCCGTTCTCCGGCAACAGTTGATCGAGGTTGTAGCCGGAGACACGTCTTTTTATCGTTGGGTATTTTTCTCTGATCAGGTCAGCATACTCATCACGAATTTGCATCAACTCGCGGTAGATCTGCCCTTGTCGGTCATTGCGGCGAACAATCTCCTGCAATTCATTCTCACTGGTAGGACCAACGGTAAAACGGGAACCATCAACCGTCATGATGTCGAGCTCGAGAATATTCTCGACCGTTTTCCCGGCCAGCATCGAATGCGGACCACAGGAATTGTTGCCAATCATGCCGCCCAGCGTGCAGCGACTGTGAGTGGCTGGATCAGGACCGAAGGTCAGACCGTGTTTTTCAGCCTCGGCCTTTAACTGATCACACACAACACCCGGTTGCACCGTGGCTGTTTGTTCCTCTGTGTCTATGTTTAACACCGACGTCATAAAACGCGAGCAATCCAGTACAACGGCATTGTTCACACACTGACCGTTTTGCGACGTGCCACCACCACGCATCAAGACCGGTATATTCTCGCTCGTGCAGCGCTGGATGGTTTTTTCAACATCGTCCGCATGCCGCGGATAGACGACTCCCAGTGGCACCTGCCGGTAATTTGAGGCATCGCTGGTGTACAGAGCTCGGCCGGCATCGGTAAAATCTACCAACCCGTCCAGTTCGCCT
>CALFCE010000360.1 GCA_937951215.1 uncultured Granulosicoccaceae bacterium | reverse complement strand
GCCGATAAACGGCATATCACGAGCCATGATTGTCATAAACTGGACGTTAACATCCGGAGCCAGCGAGGCCATTTGTACCACAGCATTGGCTACGTTCTGTACATCCATTGTCGGCTCTGCCTTGATGGAGCCATCTGCCTGCGGAACACCGCCACTCATTTTGGCGGTCATGTCGGAAGCAGCGTTGCCAATATCTATCTGGCCGCAGGCAATATCAAAATTTCGACCGTCAAGCGACAAGGTTTTGGTCAGACCGGTGATAGCGTGTTTGGATACGGTATAGGGTACTGAGCCCCATCTTGGTACATAAGCCGATATGGATCCGTTATTGATAATTCGACCACCACGCGGATCCTGAGCTGCCATCATCGCAAACGCAGCTCGCGCGCACAGAAACGCACCATGCAAATTCACATTGATAACCGAAGTCCAGTCCGCCACCGAGATTTCATGGATCGGGCCGGGAGGACAGTTGGTACCTGCGTTGTTAAACAACACATCGAGCTTGCCGTGCTGCTGTTTGATGTCGGCAAACAAGGCGTCGACCGAGGCTTCATCTGTCACATCACAGGGGATGACAGACGCCATGCCGGAGTCGATCTGCTCAGCAGTTTCGTCCAGTGTTTTCTGGTTGCGGCCGGTCAAAACCACATGAAAACCGGCCTTTGACAACGCAACAGCTGAGCTGCGACCGATTCCGGAGCCGGCACCGGTGACCAAGGCAATTGATGTCATGTTCTCTCCTGAGACTGGCTGGTTAAGTCGTCAAGTGTACGCGCAAGGTATTGCCAGATTCAACTGGCTGTCGGTGATGAACTGACGATTACCTTGTCGCGGCACAAGTCTGCCAGTGTTTCTGGCGAGCAACCGGCCGCGACGAGTATTTCCAGCGTGTGCTCCCCAAGTTCCGGAGGTTGCCGTCGCAATGGAAGACGGTCACGCTCGGAACCAAACTCCAGTGGCATTGCGGGGATCGGCACCTGACTGCGACGACAGTCATCGTCATGGGCATTGACCGCTGTTGCCAAAGAGGTGGCGAGCATCCCGCCATTGGCCAGTAATTGTTCATTGTGAAGTAAATCCTCTGGCCGCCCGATCGGGGACCACGAGACTTCGGCTTGCTGACATTTTGCCATTACAGTCGCAAGCGTCATCCCGGACATAACCTTCTCGAGCTCCGGCAGCAACCAATGCCGCTCAGCAGTTCGCTGGGTATTGCTCACCAGACGCTGGTCGGCGTACAGATCGGACAACGAAAATACCTGGCAAAAACGACTCCATTGCGAGTCGCTTGTCACACCGATAAACAATTGCGACTGGTCGCTGCAGCGAAACACATCGTAAATGCCCCATGCCCCCTTGCGTGCAGTCATCGGTGGCACTTCGAGTCCGGTAACAGCTCCCCCGACCAGGTGAGAGGCCATCAAAAAAGCAGCGGATTCAAACAATGAGCTACCGACTCTCTGACCGACACCGGTTCGGTCCCGCTCTCGCAAGGCCGCGAGGGTGGCACTCACACCAAACACGGCACCCAGTATATCGATAATGGATGCCCCGGCGCGCAGAGGCTGTCCCGGCGGCCCGGTCATGTAGGCAAGCCCGCTCTGGAATTGCACCACCTCATCCAGGGCTGGTCTGTCGGCCCAGGGGCCACCAAGGTAGCCTTTAAGAGACAAGTACAATAAACGCGGATTCAGCGCCGACAACTGCTCCCATCCACAACCGAGCTTTTCCATCGTACCCGGGCCGTAGTTGTCGAGCACTATGTCAGTTTCAAGCACCAGCTTGTGAATCAGTTGTTGACCTTCAGGCCGTTTAAGATCCACGGCCAGACTTCGCTTGTTGCGATTGAAAGTGGCGAAAAAACCAGCTGCAAACCCGAACAGAAATCTGGTTTTATCACCATCCGGAGCGGGCTCCACTTTGATCACATCAGCACCGAGATCCGCCAGCAGCAGTCCGGCACAAGGGCCCATTATGGTGTGACTGAATTCGAGCACTTTGAGCCCGGCCAGCGGCAAATCGGCATCGGGTTCAGTCATAAGACAACCAGGCTTTACTGTTTATTGCTACCCGCTTGATCACTTTGCCTGGCGACTCTCGTTGACCGCTGGCAAGCGTCCACCACGCAATACCGCACTGGGCAACCGACGCCCGATTATCTGTTCGGCAAAATGCCCGGCCGCAATCAACTGATCGAGATCAACACCAGTGGCAACACCGGTTTCTTCGGCCAGCAGCACCAGCTCTTCAGTGGCAATATTACCCGGAGCTCCCGGGTGTGCTGCAAAGGGACAGCCCCCCAGACCACCAACGGTTGTGTCGAAATGAGTAACACCACATTCCATCGCAGCAAATGCGTTGGCAATTCCCAAACCGCGAGTATCATGCAAGTGCAACCGGATGACCTGCTGTGGCCAGCGCTTGCGCACCGATACCACAACTTCCCGGATGCGCTTAGGGTTGGCCCAGCCCATGGTGTCGGCCAACGCAATTTCGGTGATACTGCAGCCGGTTTCCGCAGCGATGTCAAAACCGTCCTGCACTGCACCGAGGGCCTGATCGACACTTACCTCTCCCTGAAAATTACAACCGAACGCCGCCATGACACTGACCTTGCCAACTGCCAGCCCGGCTGCCATATGATCAAGAGACTGTTGCCGCATCGCAGCCAAATTGGCTTCACGGTTGCGATTGAGGTTGCTGATGGAAAAGGCTTCGGACGCCACGACATGAATGGTGCCGTACAAATGCAACTTGTCGCGGAATGCGAGCGCCCGGTCAATGCCGCGTTTGTTGAACCAGAGCGCATGGTACTCCACCCCATCGACGGGTGTGATACCACGGACAACCTCGTCGGCATCAGCCCAGCCAGGCACCAGCTTTGGAGATACAAAAGAGCACGCTTGTATCGCTTTTAATCCGGTGCCAGACAAGGCATCGATCAGTTTGACCTTGTGGGAGGTCGGGATAACCGATTTTTCAATCTGGAACCCCTCTCTTGGCCCCTCTTCCGTGATGCTCAGTGTGTCGGGAAAATCATTCAAGTCAGTTTCTCAAAGCCCTGGTGGGTCACCGCTGTCGTTTGATCAAGACGTGGATGGGTTTCTTTGAACGCCTGGTGCAAGTCTTTCTCTTTGTCCATCGCAAGCAACGTCTCTTTGATCACGTGGATCGCAGCCAGTACATCACCTGTATGACCGGACTCGGAAATCGTATGCATATTGCGAATCGGGAAACCAATGGAGGTCGCCGCACTATCGATACTGGCCAAAACACCAGCCATACCGTCAGTACCGGTATCACGACCACTCACACTCAGTTGCATCGGAATGTCATGTTCTTTTGCTGCTTGCTTTATACGCCGGTTCAGTTGTTCGCTGATGATCGCCCCAACCGACAGGGTAAACCCTTTACCCATGGCATTGGGTGTCATATTGCGATCACCGATATTGGGTGCAGCTTTGTAGTCATGACTGACATCAACCGCAATGATGGCATCCGGCTTATGAACTCCTGCTATCACGCGGCTACCAAAACGGCCTATTTCTTCATGCGAAGCTACTGCAAACATGCATCGCACCTTGCTGGTGCCTCCGGCTTCAACAACTTGCCGCGCTACTTCAGCTGCAACAAAACAACCGAGGCCATTGTCGAGGTAAGCACCATAAAAAGTATCCGGGCTGAAACCGCGTTTGATCGGGCGGTTCAGCAGCAGGGTGTCACCGGCTTTAATACCCAGCCGCCTGATTTGATCACCCTTGTTTTCACCGTGAATCTGCAAATCGAGATATAACTGCTTGGCTCGAATACCCATGTCGCCGGTGCGGTGCCCGGGTTCGGAAAAATGAATGGCTCCCAACGCTTCCACCGTACCACCGCTTATTGAACGGTATTGGCCCGGATCGTCAGGATCTTCACTGTAGACTGTTACTTCATGGGCAATCAGAGTACAAGGCAAAAACGAATCACTGTCTATCCATACCTTGCCATCCTCACCGATCTTCCTGACTTGCATACGAATCTTGTCGGCATGACCAATTAACATCACGCTGAACATGTCGTCCTGACCAGGGTGCGAATCCCACACGACACTGGCATTGCCAGTGTGCTGATGCATCTCCCAACTATCTGGCATAAAGCTGTCAAAGTAGGGTTTTAGTACGCCGAGCGTCATCGCCGATTCCAGCCCGATCGGACTCGGAGCCGCGAGAATGTCTCGCATCAGTGAGAATTTTTCCTCTGACATGGGTTGCGTCCAGGGCTTTTCTTTGCTCATTGCTCTCTCGCACTGCTATTGTTGGAATGTCTGTAAGTGTATACCAAGCGCATGATGTTGGTAGCATCATCCCGAAATCCCTTTTTTCAGACGGAAAACAGCAGAAACCTCTTGGCCAACCTCTCGCAAAACCCTTCTGGCAGCAACCCGCCAGCGGTCAGTCATCGACAAGTGCTCGCACTGGCTCTACCGATAATACTGTCCAACGTTTCCGTGCCTTTGGTCGGCATGGTTGATACCGCCGTGATGGGGCGCATGAGTGAGCCCACCTATATCGGGGCAACTGCGATCGGGGCCGTCATTTTCAGCTCGGTATTCTGGCTCTTCGGCTTTCTCCGGATGGGTACTGGAGGCTTGGTTGCCCAGGCCTTCGGCGGGCAACACCTGCAGGCTGATAACCGGGCTGATGCTGCTGCCAGCGGTGCAACCGAGGTTGATAACGCGATTGCCAGAGCATTGTTAAGTGCGCTCTGCATCGGTCTGCTGCTGGTGATCCTGCAAAAACCCATTATCGAGTTGGCCCTGAAAGCGTTTACCGCCTCAGACGAGCTCAAACAATTGGTGCGTGACTATTGCAGCATCCGCATGTTTGCAGCACCCGCGACACTGGTTACCTATGCCCTGCTCGGCGCGTTTATCGGGCTGCAACGGACTGCGGCGGTGTTGACAATCCAGCTACTGCTCAACCTCGTTAATATCGCTCTGACTATTGGCTTTTTCTCGATATTCGATTGGGGTATCAAGGGCGTGGCGCTCGCCACCCTGATCGCCGAATACGTTGCGGTCGGTTATGGTTTGCTGCTACTGCAAAGATCTGGTCGGCTGTTTCCACTCAAGACTACCTGGCAGGTCATCGTTGCCCCACAGGCAATCCGGGAATTAATCGAGGTCAACGGCAACTTGTTTGTTCGTACGCTGTGCCTGACGCTGGCCTTTTACTGGTTAACACAATCGGGTTCCATGCTCGGCGAAGTGACGCTGGCAGCCAACGCGATATTGATTCACATGCTGCATCTGATGGCACATGCACTTGATGGCTTTTCCCATGCCGCCGAGACATTGTGCGGCTATGCCTACGGGCAGAAGAATCGCTCCAAATTCAAATCCAGTGTTCGTACCTCCAGCCTTTGGGCAATGGTGTTTGCCTGTCTGATCACGATTGCCTACGGGGTGTTTGGCACACAGATCGTGGCATTGATGACCACGCTTGAGGAGGTGCGGGCCCATGCCGGGCAATGGCTGCCTCTGATCGCCCTGACCCCGTTGATATCAGTGTGGAGCTTTCTGCTTGACGGAATTTACATCGGCACAACGCACACGCGTGAAATGCGCAACGGTATGATTGTATCGTTGTTGGTGTTTCTTGCCAGCAATCTGATACTGGTTCATTTTTATGGCAATACCGGCCTGTGGATCAGCTACATTGTGTTAATGGTGGCGCGTACGCTGACGCTTTATCATACGTACCCGCGTATACTGTCAAGGCTGGGACCCGCTCCGGCCAGCGCGTCTCTGAACACCTGACATCGACAGTCGCAAATCGAACCCGGGTAGCCACTGCCGAAATAATCGATAAAAAACAATGCCAACACCAAGCGAGCCCGAGATTCAAAATAACATCTCGCTGCGCCAGTACAACACGCTGGGATTTGAACAGCTCGCGCAGCACTACACTGAAGCTTACTGCGTAGAGCAGATAAAAGCGGCTCTGGAACTCGCACGCAAAAAAAACTGGATTGTCTTCGTATTGGGGGGTGGCAGCAATATCGTATTATCCCGCGATATTCCGGGACTGACCATCAGGCTGTGCAGCTCGACTATTGACTGGAATGAAACTGCCGACGGCTGGCAAGTCACTGTCGACGCAGGCACTAACTGGCATCAGCTGGTCATGCAATGTACAGACAAGGGTGCATTTGGCCTGGAAAACCTGGCCTTGATTCCGGGTACTGCCGGCGCTGCCCCGATCCAGAATATAGGGGCTTATGGTGTCGAGTTGGCAGACAGCTTTGATTCGTTACAGGCCCTGGAAATTGACAGTGGCAGCGAAGTCACGCTGACACGAGATGACTGCAAGTTCGGGTATCGCGATAGCATCTTCAAAACCACTGCCAAAAACCGCTACGTCATCACCCGGGTTCGCCTGAATCTGGACAAGACTTTACAGCCGCAAACCGGCTATCGGGCCTTGCAGGACGAACTGCATTCGCGCGGCGTTAACCACCCGACTGCATTGGATATCGTGAATACTGTCTGTCACGTTCGGCAGAGTAAACTGCCGGATCCGGCAGCCATCGGCAATGCCGGCAGTTTTTTCAAAAATCCGGTCGTGCCCGATCGCCTGCTTGAACACATCAGGAGGACCCATCCTTCAGCACCGGTGTATCAACAAGCCGATGGCAACACAAAAATTGCAGCAGGCTGGTTAATCGAAACCGCTGGCTGGAAGGGACATCAAAGAGGGGCTGTCGGGGTTCATGACAAGCAGGCATTGGTACTGACTCATCGCGGTGGCAGTGACGCGACAGAACTCCTCAAGCTGGCCGAGGACATTCGTCAGTCAGTCCAACAAAAATTTTCGATAACTCTCGAGCAGGAACCACAAACCATTTGATTCACTGGCGGCATTGATCACAGGACTCCGACATGCTTTCGTATATCGTCGATCATTGGAAAGGCCGGCATTCACCCGCCAGATCACTGATACTCAACGGGGCTCTGCCACTCGTTTTTTTACTCGGCCTGCAATCTCTCTGGCTTGATGAATCAGTCGCACGAGGTCATCTGGGTGCAATACTGGTCGTCAGTCTCCTGGCTTCGATCTACATGCCCCTGTTTGTGTGGCAGCTGGTCGGTGCCAACCGCAGTGCCCAACAGCGACCGACAGCAGGCAGCTTGTCAGAATCTCTGATCCTCAATGCATTGCTGCTGTCTGCCTTTTTCTATGTCGTGTTGCGATTACTGGATCTGGCAACCAGCGAAAACAGCCATGGAATTCCAAGGCCCTTGCCGGGAACCGGGCTGGCCGCGATTGAACCGACGCTCAAACTGTCTCTTTACAAGCCACCCTATGACAATGACCACGATCTAACCCCGGAGATTGCACAGCGTCAATCCAGACTCATGAGTCTGTCCGGTGAGGTCGGCATTGCAGCAACCCGTGAGGTCAGGGCATTTCTGAAGGCCCAACCCGGCATCGAAGGTATCGTGCTGGACAGTGTCGGTGGGAATATTTTCGAAGCACGGGGCATTGCGAAGGTGATCAGAGATCAACAGTTAACAACCCATGTCGATACCCGTTGTTATTCAGCATGCACATTGATGTACGTCAGCGGCCACCATCGCAGTGCAGGACCCCGGGCAGAATTCGGATTCCATGCCTATCGGGTTGACAGTCGTTATCCGGATGCCGTGATACTGGACACCAAATCCCAGCAACAGAAGGACATGACACTGTTTGAACAAAGTGGTGTGGCTCAGGATTTTGTACAAAAAATTTATCAATCAGAGCCGGATCAATTATGGACACCGGAGCTGGGGCTGTTGCTGGAGGCCGGTTTTGTTCATACGCTTGAATAGCACTGCCAATGTCAGACAAACAGGTCCACTTTTTCAAAGCGGGTAACATCGACCAAACCCAGATCGGAAATCCGAAGTTCAGGAATCACCACCAGGGCCAACAATGAATGCTGCATATAGGCATTGTTCAATTGACAGCCTGCGGCCTGCATCGCCGATACCAGCCTGGCCGCTTTTTCAGCGACGATCTCGGCAGCCTCGTCCGACATCAATCCGGCGATCGGCATTTCAACCATCGCCTGTTCGACACCGTCACGATAGAAAGTAACACCACCGCCTACCTCACCCAGCCTGTTTGCCGCCATCGCCATATCATGCTTGGAGGTTCCAACAACTATCATGTGATGGCTGTCATGAGCTACAGTGGATGCCATCGCGCAATTCGTGTTGTAGCCAAAACCGGACACAAAGCCATTGACCACTTCACCGGTTGCACGGTGACGCTCTACCAAGGCTATCTGACACACATCCTGCGCGCCGTCCATTGCAACAACCCCGTCAACAACTTTCAATTTGGCCGTCAAGGCTTTGGTTGGAGCCTGATTTTCAATCACGCCAATCACTCTGGCTTCGACACGTTCAACTCCGGCTGCTGACTCCGGATTGGCAGGCGGAGCAATATCAAAGTCAACGGATTGCAACTGCTTGCCCATCTTTACGGTATTGCGGGCCAACGCCGGGTATTCGAAACTGGCGGGCGCTAGCAACAGTTTGCCGTGCTCCGCAATTTTTTCCCCGGTAGCATAAACAGATCTGACATCGAAAGCCGACAGATCACCCACCAACAGAAAATCAGCACGGCGGCCCGGGGCGATGGAGCCTATATCGCGCTCCATACCAAAGTGCTGGGCCGTGTTCAGTGTCGCCATCTGAATGGCCGTCATGGGTGGCAAACCACACTCAATAGCATGCCTGACGACACGATTCATATGCCCGTCATTGACGATAGTGCCGCAATGACTGTCATCGGTGCACAAAATAAAATTGCGCGGATCCAGCCCTTTCTCGGTAACAGCTGTTATCTGCGCCTTCACGTCATACCAGGCGGAACCCAGCCTCAACATCGCGCGCATGCCCTGCCTGACCCTGGCAATCGCATCCTCTTCACGAGTACCTTCATGATCGTCCGCCGGACCGCCAGCAACATAACCATGGAACTGTTCATCCAGAACCGGAGAGGCGTAATGCCCGCCTACCGTTTTACCGGCAGCAACCGTTGCCGCAATCTCACCGACCATGCGTTTATCATTATTGGCAACACCGGGGAAATTCATCACTTCGCCCAAGCCAACGATATTGGGCCAGGTCATCATCTCGGCAATTTCAGCAGCACCCAATTCAGCCCCGGCAGTTTCCAGACCCGGCGCAGATGGCACGCAAGACGGTGCTTGCACAAACACATTGATCGGAGCTTCAAGCGCCTCATCATGCATCAGGCGCACACCCGGCAGGCCAAGCACGTTGGCTATTTCATGTGGATCGACAAATAACGACGTTGACCCGTGAACCGCCACTGCCCGGGCAAATTCGGTGACCGTGATCATCCCGCTTTCGATGTGCATGTGAGCATCACACAAGCCGGGCACCAGATACTGCCCACCGGCATCAACCACGTTGGTGTCATCGCCAATACAGTGCGAAGCATCCGGGCCCACATAGGCAAAGCGGCCGTCGGCAATGGCAATATCGGTTGCCGGTATCAACTCACCGGAATACACATTGACCCAGACCCCGTTGCGGATAACCAGATCAGCCGCACTCCTGCCCGTTGCAACATCCACCAGTTGGGAGGCAACTTCTTGCCAGCTTTTAACGGTACTCATGACAGTGTTCCTGAACTGATTCAACAAACACTGATCATACACAAATTGGATTTGCCGGGGTATGGCAAGAAGGGATGGCCCGGCGGCACTAGTCCGGGCGCAAAAAGCCTGGGGCCTAGGGTGAAACCTGGCAGCCGGGGCCGCCCTGAATACCCTGTCCATTCGCACCTCTGATCTGCACAGGGATACCGTCGGGGAAGTCAACCGGGCTTGGTACCTGATCGTTGACGCGGATGAACAAGTCCAGTTTGTTATTCTCGGTTGCCTGCTGCGAATTGTATTCCAGCTGGTAGGTTGACAGGATGCTTTTGGCCAACTTTTTGAATTCCGGCTCCAACATGGAGCGTTGTGACGCGTGGTAGTGCTTTCCATTACCCGCTTCCGTCAGCTCAGCAAGATGATCTATCTCTTGTTGCCCAATCTCACCCAGGCTAATCATATGCAAGGTGGGTCCAGACTGAGCCCGCCCCTGATTGCTTGCAGCCAACCGCATATCTCGTAACTTGTCTCTGATGTATCTTTTTACATCATCATGTTGAAAATTCTGTTGGTAATGATTGGCGCTCGCCAGATCGCGGCCGTCGGTAAAACCAATGATCACATTAATGTCGTCTGTATTACCGCGTGATTTTATGTCGTCGAGTACGGTATCAATCGCATAGTAAAGGGCCGTTGCCGAGACACTGTCATCAGCCTGATATTCACTGACGTTATTTATTTTTTTGATGTCTCCGGTAAATTGCCGGTAATCATAGGAATAGTCATTGGGCAAGTTAAGCACGGCGTGACTGACCGCATTTTTTACATCACCTTCGGCGCGCGCATGACGGATGCTGTAAGACGCATCCAACACCAGAAACACATTGACCTTGTTGTCACGCGAATCAACTTCCACAGGTGACTCAACATCTTCCTGACCGTTTTCCTGCAGCCGGAAATGATAAGCCATGTTTTTTTCAAGACCAGTAACAGAGACGCATTCCTGATCAAACACCTGAACGGCGAAGCGATGTAATCTTCGTAAACCCTGGCGTTCCGAAGTGTAGGAGTCCGGTACCAGCACAGCACTGATACTTTCAACCGTCGACAAGTCGGTATCTTCGAGTTCAAACCCGGTGTTGACCTCCAACACACCTTGCGGCTGCGCTGGTTGATCCGATTCCGCTCCAGGAAGCTCAATTGTCGCCACAGCAGTGACCGTGTCGTGCACGGTCGGTACCGCCAGCGTCACCTCACCATCGAGTAAATCCAGCGGCAGAGGATCACTGACCGTCAAAATGTTTCCATCCGTATCAAACACCGTCAGCACGAGGGCAGCCCCTGCAGGCAGGTTTTCAGGATCGCCACCGACAAAGGCATAACTGAAAACCATGTGTGCGCTTGACCCGTCACTATCAGTGCCATCAAGACGAACCAACTCGACTTTGACATTACCTGTACTGTCAGACCTCAGATCGGCAAACGATGCCGTTTGCGTTTCCAGATCGCCGCCGTAGCAGCCACTCAGCAGTACGCAAGCGCTCACAAGTCCCATTACACAGGCAGCGTTTTTCAGCCACTGTGGTTTAAAGGGATGGTTGCCGGAGCGAAAGAGGAAATATTGGATGAGCGAGATCGGGTTCATTAAGCGTTCAGACCAGACGCAGATGCTGTGACCTGATAACGCAATATTCAAGCCAACACCCTCCCACGAATCGGTGTTGACCAGCGAGCCCCGACTGAAACCGCGGTCAGCGCAGCAACACTATTTAAACCCCGGAAAGTTTCGAAGCCCGCTCAACGCTTAAAACGTAGAGAGCGCATAACAAACCGGCAAGCGTCGACAACAGCATAATGCTCAGCAAACTCGCGTAGCCGGTCTGCTCGTTAACCAAGGCACCGGTTATAAACGTGATAAAGGCACCGCCAGCAACGCCCAGTGCACCGGATAACCCGGCCGCACTACCGGCAAGTTGCGGCCGCACCGATAACACCCCGGCAGTGCTGCCAGGCACACTCAATCCGTTACCAAAGCCTACCGGCAGTATAGCCAGCATCAAGGTCCAGAGATGAACTTCACCCAGCCATTGCAGCAGTAACGCCAGCACCAACCCGCTACAGCCAATCACGCGACCCCACAACACCAGAGAAACAATTTCAAACCGATGGGAATACCGGCCGCTGAAAAAACTCCCGGCAAAAAAGCCTCCGGTAATCGACCCGAGAATAAACCCCAGCTCACTCATGGACAGGCCGAACAACGCAGGTACCACCAAGGGCGCTCCTGCCAGAAACGAATAGAACGCCCCGACCGAAAAGGCGATACACAGTGAATACCCCCAGAATCGACGCGAACCGAACAATTCCGGATAGGTTTGGAATTGCTGCAGGATGGTATTTGATTGCTGCAGATTGGTTTCACCCAGGCGATACCAGCACAGCAGAAAAAGACCAACGCCGAGGATTGCAAATAACCAGAAGTTGGCCCTCCAGCCAAACCATTCTGCAACCGCCCCACCCAGCATTGGCCCCATCATCGGTGCAACCGCCATCGCCATACCCATATATCCCAGCATACTGGTCGCCTGTTGCGGCTCAACCCGGTCCCTGACAATCGCTCGTGATACAGCTGACGCTGCGATGACCACGCCCTGCAGCATGCGAAACCAGATAAAGAGCCAGAATTCCGGAGCCAGTGCGCAACCGATTGAAGCCACACTGAACCCACCCAGACTCCAGAGCAATATCGGTCGACGGCCAAAGCGATCTGACAACGGGCCCAATATCAGTTGTAATATGGCGGTTACCAGCAAGTAGGCTGACACGCTGCTGCTGATCATCGCGTAATCAACCGAAAAATCCTCGGCCATCATCGACAATGATGGCAGGAACAAGCTGGTCGCCAGTACCGAAACGGCAGTCAGCAAGATAAGAATGGTCAGACTTGGCGGTGGCGGAGAATGATGCAAAGAACAGGTTTCCAGAGTTGTCCCGATGCCGGTGGCATTAATTTACCCAGAGCAGCTAACTGTCCCAGAGTAGCTAACTTACCCTGAGTCAACGGGGCCCGAGCCGCAATCTTTAGCCATTCGTTGCAACCAGTGTAAGGGCTAACAGTCCATTGCGACATGATTATTTGTATACTGGACTCAGCAGACAATACAATGATTCGAGATGAGCACATTCACCTACCCTACAAAATGCAGAGCATCCCACTCGGCGGCAGTTAGTTTGAAAGCAAACAACTCTGCTGGCAATCGCCACAACATAGCCCCTCTACCATGAGCGACGAGTCAGTTTCACCGAACGATAACCAGACAAGTACCCGACAGGCTGCCAGTGAATCTGCTTCGCAACCAGCACCGATGTCAGCCCAGCCGCAGCTGGATTCTCTGGCCGCTAAACTGGCAGAAACCGGCTACGTCGCTGACCCGGATCTCGTTGCCAGCTTGCATCTGATGGAAGTACTGCAAAAACCTCTGCTGATCGAGGGAGAAGCCGGTGTAGGCAAAACAGGCATCGCTCGAGCGCTGGCAGATATCCATGGTTGTGACCTGATTCGATTGCAGTGCTACGAGGGTCTCGATGCGCAACATGCGTTGTATGAATGGGATTACCAACGTCAACTATTGGCCCTGCAATTGACAGGGTCGAATAAAAACACGTCAGAAGACAACCTATCCACCCAGCAACAGATCTACAGTGACGACTATCTGTTAAAACGCCCCCTGCTGGCCGCCATCTCGTCTCCAACCCCCGTGGTACTGTTGATTGATGAGGTGGACCGGGCCGATGAGGAGTTTGAAGCGCTGTTGCTGGAAACACTGTCTGATTTTCAAGTCAGCGTACCTGAACTCGGAACGTTCAAGGCTCACAGCATCCCGCGAGTTATTCTGACCTCCAACGCGATACGGGAGCTCAGCGATGCCTTGCGACGTCGTTGCCTGTATCACTACATTGACTATCCCAGTGCGCGCAAGGAACTCAATATTGTCAGGGCCCGATTACCTGGCATCTCTGAGGACTTGGCTCTGCAAGCTGTCTGGTTTGTGCAGAATCTGCGCCGCGAAACACTGAGAAAAACACCGGGCGTCGCAGAGACCCTGGACTGGGCTGCATCATTACTGGCGATGAAAATTCATAACCTTGAGGATTCGCTCGATGTCATCGACAGCACCCTGGCCTCGCTGGTCAAAACCAGAGCGGATCTGCTCCACCTACGATCCGATGGCGAAGTAGAAAGGATATTCAAGGGCAACCCTGCGATAGAGGGAGGCGACGGGCCGGCACACAAAACAGGTCAGGAATCGACATCGTGAGCAGCACAGCAGCAGGGTTAGCTGTCAGCACACCGCAAATTGAAGAAAGGCTGCAAAACTTCGCTCTGTTCTTGCGTGAAAACGATATCACCCCCGGGCCTGCCGCCATAATTGATGCTGCACGCTTGTGTCGTGAGGGATTTTTAATCGAACGCCAACTCCTGAAGCATGGGCTTCGCAGCTGTTTTTGCCACTGCGCAGACGACTGGCATCGCTTTGAAGAATTGTTTGAAATTTACTGGAGTCCACCAGATACGGTGATTGAAACAGACGTTCAAGGGCAATCAGTTGAGGCTCCAACACTTGCCACCCAGGGAGACAGCGGCAGTCTGGTGGGTTTTGCCGGCACATCAAGTCAACAGATGGAAGACAAGCTGGCAGGCGCTGGAGATTTCAAGGCGCTGTCTCTGGCTGATTTCCGCTTTGTGTTTGACCCCTATGAAAAGCAGCTGATCGAGAAAATGGTTGACGACCTCGCGCGTCGCAGCCGCCGCAGCTGGATGCGACGACGCGTCAAATCGCGCCGTGGCAGTTCGCTCGATACCCGTACCACCATCAAAAAATCGGTGCGATTTCAGGGGCAACTGATGGATCTGAGGTTTCTGGCTCGTCAGCGTAAACTGCCCTCTTTCGTATTACTGGTCGATGTCAGTCAATCAATGGAAGTGTATGCAAAGCTGTTCCTGCGATACATCTGCAGACTGATGCAGGCGTTTCGTCAGTCAGAAGCGTTTGCGTTTAACACCGAACTTTTACAGCTTGGCAGCGGCTTTCATCAAATGAGCGAAAGCGAGCTCGAAGACGCGATCAACAAAAACCAGCAACGCTGGCTGGGTGGCACCAAAATCGCGCGCTCGCTGGAAACGTTTAATCAGCAATACGCCAGACACACCGTTTCGCGAACCACCACGGTGGTTATATTCAGCGATGGCTGCGACACGGCAACACCCGAGGAACTGGCACCACAGGTTGCGGCCTTGCAACGCCGTGCCAGACAGCTGATATGGGTCAACCCTCTGCTCGGTCGTTTCAAAGAAGGTGAGAAAGACCCGTACATGGATCCGATCACACCGTTTGTCGATCGTTACCGAAGCGCTCATAACCTGCAAAGCCTGCAGCTGTTAACACATGACCTGCTGTCCTCAAGAGCATCTTGAGAACCGCAACGAGAATCCCATGAATGATAAAAAAATAAGCGAATCGGGTGCTGTAGAAGACCATCTCGTCGGAGCGGCCTGGCCGTCAGTCCATCCGGGCGACGACCCGGTTCTGTACGGGCACGTGCAGTTGGAGCCACGCGGTTCGTTTGCAACCCGCAGCTTGCAAACCTTCAAGCTCACTTATACGGTGGGGCGCTATGGCATTGACGACACGGGCAGCATCCGAATCGTGTTCCGGTTTATGAGCGATGTCGGTGATTTACAAACCGCCAATCCGCAGGGCGTCAATTACGTTACTGCGTCGAGCAATACCAATGCGAGACTGTCGGTGGTCTATGGCAAGAAGGTGCACCAGCGGCCCTGGTTTAAAGCGCTTACCGTCAGCCTGCACGGTGGCTATTTGCGGGAAGGCGACACCATTACCATCGTTTTTGGAGACACCAGCCAGGGGTCCCCCGGACTACAAATGCCAACCTTTGTCGACCGCGGGTTCGAGTTTAAAGTGTTGGCCGATGTTTGTGCTGTTGGTCATTACTATCCGTTGCCGGAAACCCCGCACATCGCTATCGTGCCAGACCAACCCGCCAGCTGGAAAGCCGTGCTGCCGACTTTGCGCCAACTAGGTGAAAAATTCAGGCTGGGTCTGAAAGCCGAAGACCTGTGGGGTAACCCGACACCCTTAGCCCGGGGACGCCTGACCCTGGTGCCGACAGTCCCGGTCGATGGCCTGCCGGAGTCGGTATCGTATCCTCACGGAGAAACATCGCTAGTCATCGATGATCTGGTGGTCAACGTCGCTGACACGCTTCGCATCAAAATTCTGGACGAGAACGGCAGCCTGCTAACCACAGCGGGACCACTGCTGGTGAGAGCGGCAGATGAGGATGCTGAGCACGACTGCCACAATAGCTACTGGGGAGATTTGCATGGGCAAAGTGGCGAGTCTATTGGTGTTACCACCTCCAGGGAGTATTTTGACTTTGCCCGAAACAAATCCTTCCTCGACGTCAGCAGTCATCAGGCGAACGACTTTCAGGTTAACAATGCTTTTTGGGCTTATCTCAATGAGCTGGTTACTGAATACCATGAAGATCAGCGCTTTGTGGTTTTTCCGGGCTATGAATGGTCAGGCAACACTGCTGTCGGTGGTGACAGAAACGTGTTCTTTCGCGAGGAAGGCAGGCAGATACACCGCTCGTCTCATGCGCTGTTGCCTGATCGGTCCGATATCGATACAGATGCCCCCACCGCTTCTGAACTGTTTGATGTGCTGCAAGATGAAGACTGTGTGATCTTTGCGCATGTGGGTGGCCGTTATGCAGATATCAAACAGGCACATGACGGGCGCCTTGAGACAGCAATGGAAATTCATTCGGCCTGGGGTACTTTCGAATGGTTGCTGACTGACGGCTTTCCATTGGGTCATCGCTGTGGTGTTGTGTGCAACAGCGACGGGCACAAGGGTCGCCCGGGCGCGAGCTACCCGGGTTCCTCCACCTTTGGTGCGTATGGGGGCCTCACCTGTTTTTTAACCGACACCTTAACCCGCGATGGTATTTTCGAGTGCCTGCGCCGCCGCCATCACTACGGTACGACCGGTTGTCGACTGCACATGGAAGTCAATGCCGAATTTCAGGAAACAGCACAAGTTTATAATCGCGACCCGGCACTGTATCCGGATGCCAAATCGACACCGACTACACGCGTGATGATGGGCGACATTGTAAACACCAGCGCAAGCAGTGTTGAGCTACAAGTCAAGCTTAGCTGTCAGGCCCCGATAGAACGGGTTGAAATTCGCAATGCTGAAGAGGTGGTTAAAGTAATACGGCCTTATGCACCATCAGAGCTTGGTAATCGCATCAGGGTGATCTGGAGTGGAGCTGAATATCGCGGACGGGGCCGTCAATCAAAATGGACTGGACGGGCCAAGTTCAGCGCTGCGTCGATCAAGCGAATGGAAAAAATCAATGCCTGGAATCACGAACGCAAACTTGAGCAAAACGGCACCGATACTGTTTCCTTTGACGCCATCACCACCGGCAATTTTGGCGGGTTTGATGTGTGGCTTGATGCGACAGAGCAGGCGCAAATTGATATCACGACCAACAATGGCGCAATTCATATACCGCTGGCCGAACTCGGTGCGGAAGACAAGATACTCGATGCTGGTGGTTTGCAGAAGCAACTGCGAGTCATGCGCCTGCCTGAGGAAAACCCGCATCTGGAGTTGAGCACGACACTCGAGCTGCCACTACACAGTGGTAGGGATAATCCACTTTGGATATGTGTTACAACGGAGGATGGTTTTCAGGCCTGGAGCAGCCCCATCTTTGTTTTTGACGGTAAATAAGCCTGGGGCTGACAGGCACTATCGAGGAGAGGGAAAGAATAACGCTTGCCCGACAAATCTGGTTTGCCGGGCAAGCGCGGTTTTACTACTGGATAAACTCAGGACGCTGCCACACTCGAATATAATCGATTTCAAGTGTCAGCGGATTCTCGCTTTCCAGCTTGAATGGCAGGTTCACAACTGAATCCTGCATTTCTACCAGATCATCAGCCGGGTTGTATTCATCCGGTGCCTGGGTCCAGCCACTACCGGTAACCAGATAAGCCACGATATTCATTTGCTGACGAGAAACCTGCGGTCCCGACAGTCGCTTGATTTCCACGCCATCGATATACCAGACAATCAGGCCCGGCTCCCACAACACACCAAAGGTATGAAAAGCTTCGCTATACAGCGCACCGGACTCATTTTTATTCGCCATCGTCGGTGACGAGTGAGTGATACCGTTGTTGTCAAACTGACTATCACGGTAGTGATAGGTCTGAAATGCATCTTCATCACCAAACTGGTTGTAACCCAGATATTCAACGATATCGATTTCCGGTGCATGCTCAGCCGCCCAGCGATGGTACAAATAGAATGATGACAACGCACCATAGACACCACTGACTTTCATTTTCGATTCAACATAACCATAAGTCATACCAAATTTGTCATAGGTCGACAGCGCACCTGACAGGTAACGTTGTCCATTGGCAGCTTCGATCAACTCGGGAGGAGTTTTTACCGCTTCAATAGTCAGTGTTGAACCGTTGAACTTAAACGGATCATAGCCAAATTCAGGGTTGTTCATGGTATCCACGAAGTACTGTTGTTCGCTGTTGATCGTTGTATCCGGTCCCCAGGTCAAACGTGTGTTCCACTTTGCCGGATCCAGCGATTGCTGATTGAAGTCTTCCGAGAAAACCAACTCGAAACGATCGGTATAGTTCGCAGGTGTTGACAGATCACTGTCAAACGGAAAACTGTCACCTACTGCAAAGTGCGGATCAAAGTAACGCGGCAACGGAGACCCGGTTTTCTCGAACAGCTGCACCGAAATCTGATTGGAGCGTGCTGATTCGTTACCTTCGTTGTCAACTGCAGTCACCTGGTAGGTATGGCTGGCGCCAATTTCCGGACCACGGGCAGGCTCACCATTGGGGCCGCCATTACAAAAATAAACCCGGTCAAGAAAACGGGTTCGGTTGCAGTCAATAAAAGAGGTCGTTTCCCAGAATTTGTTCAGCTCGGCAACCACACCGGCATTGGGGTGGGTCATTCCTCTCTCGAGAACATAAGTCGGCTCAACTGCATTGTCACGATAGATGTTGTATGCAACAACATCAACGTCATCGACTGATGGTGACCAGTTGAATTCCACCCAATCATTACCGATCAGATCGACACGCAGGTTACGCGGTGTGGTGGGTGCACTGCCAGCAACAGGCACATCGGTTACGTTTTCCAAAAGGCGATTAAAAGGATCATCGGCATTGGTTACAAATGCTTCGTCACCATTGATCACCGCACCACCCAACACTGTGTTTACCGGAGCATCAGGTACAACATCAACGGGTGTTGAGACGACCGGTTCAGAGGTATCAGATCCACTATCCCCAGAAGTAACGACCGGGTCAGTAACAATCGGGTCAGTAACAACCGGAGATGACGCACCATCATCAACAACCGCAACAGTGCTGTCAGAGCTGGTGTTGACTGTGCTGTCAGTTTGGTTGGTGGAATCGCTTCCAGAGCCACAGGCTGTCAGTGCCGTGCTCACCATTACGACCAGACCAAACGTTTTACTATGCTTCTTGAAAGGGATCTTCATTGATCGTTCTCCGCAGTATTATTATTCTTGTTATATCGCTTTGTGTCTGCCGGGACTCTTAAGGCTCGGCAAGATTCAAGCGTTGCGTTTTTTGTGGGTCTATTTTAACGCCGCCGAATGGGGTCGCTTCGATAACTGCTTAAAAATTACCGCTGAGAAAATGTTAACAAATCGGCGTTATGGAGTTGTTGAATTCACACAAGCCGATGCGATGTGAACTGATCGAAAATACGCTTGATCGGGCTGCCTCCAGTCTGGAGGCACCCAGTCAGTATCGGGGAAAGGGGCAAATACACTGTACTTGGTTGTCAGAAAAACCTTCAAATATATTCCTGAATGGTTTCGTGCAATTGCTGCGGAATCTCGACACCGCGACTTGCTGTTACCTGTCTGGCCGCAAACCGCCGGTCTCCGGGTAAACGAGTACCCTCTTGCTGCAGTATGCGTTCAAACAGTGTTTCAGCATGGGATAGATACCCCTCTTGATCGCTGCCGGGTTGTTGTAACTGAGCCGGATTGATTGCCAGCACAAACTCACCTCCAAAAGGTGCACCGGAACCGTGTATATCGCGCTCACTGGATTCAAAGCTGAACAAGTCGCCAATCAATGCACCCGCAAGCAACTCAACCATCAATGCGATCGCAGACCCTTTGTAACCGCCGAACGGTAACTGTGCTCCATCCAGTGCGGCTTGTGGATCAGTAGTGGGATTACCCTCGGCATCTATCGCCCATCCTTCCGGTAATTGATGACCATCACGCAGATGTAATTGAATCTCGCCACGGGCAGACGCACTGGAGGCTTGATCAAATACCAGTGGAGGCCGATTGTGCCGCGGCCATGAAAAGGCCATCGGATTGGTTCCAAATACCGGCTTGGTTCCTCCCGCAGGTGCGACATAGGCATTGGCACAAGTAAACGCCATGGCCACCAACCCTTGTTCAGCCAACTCCTCTACTTCGGGCCACAAGGCAGCAATGTTATAGGCATTGTTTATCGCCAACGCAGCAATGCCCTGCTCACGTGCTTTGTCAGCCAATGCCGGCAAACCCGTTTGTAACGCCAGCGGGCAAAACCCGTGTTTGGCATCGACCCGCACCACGCTGCCAGCAAGACTGGATAACTGCGGCTGCGCCGAGGCGTCTGTCTCGGGATTGGCAAGTGCCTTGACGTAAAAGGGCACCCTGAACAAACCGTGGGATTTACACTCATCACGCTCGGCTTTGGTAATCGTTGCAGCAATAGCCCCGGCCTGCGCTGCGGAAAACCCCTGCGCTTGCAACGCGCTCTGCGCAAGATCATGCACTTGCGTTAAAGTCAGTGTAATGTTTTTGCTCATGGTATTTGTCAATCGGGTGTATGATGGATTGGCAATCATTTTAAACCAATTCTCGAGCGAGGTTTGACCCCATGGAACGTTCTGGATTCCCACCAAATCGGCATAAACGAAATTACCTTTTACAAGTGCGCTCCATGCTTCAAGGCATGGTTGGCAGCATTTTGTTAGCTGCTATTGCGAATAGCGCACTGGCTGACGGACATTCGAAATTTCCGAATTCGGTACACGCCACCAAACATATGGTGGCAGCCGCAAATCCATTGGCATCTCAAGCCGGTCTCGGTGTGCTGGAGGCGGGCGGCACGGCGATGGATGCAGCCGTTGCAGTGCAGCTGGTACTAAATCTGGTGGAACCCGAATCCTCCGGCATTGGCGGCGGTGCCTTTATGCTGTACTGGGATGTTTCCGAGCGCAAGTTGCTGACCTATGACGGGCGTGAAAAAGCACCGTTGTCTGCAACCCCTGAATACTTTATGAACGATCAGGGTGAACCGATGAAATGGTCAGAGGCGGTTACCGGTGGTTTGTCTGTCGGCGTACCCGGCACTCTCAAGCTGTTGGAAGTCGCTCATGCAGAACACGGTTTGAAACCGTGGAGATCGCTGGTTGAGCCGGCAATCACACTCTCTGAAGCCGGTTTTCCGGTGTCTGAGAAACTGTCTGCGTCCATTGCTCGTGCCGCTGATCGTGGATTGACCACCTTCGATGCTGCGCGCAACTACTTTTTCAATGACGATGGCAGCGCCCTCGCCGCTGGCACTGTACTCAAGAACCCGGAGTTTGCCGCGACACTGACAATGATCGCAGAAGAAGGCTCTGCACCGATGTATACCGGTGAACTGGCAGCCAGCATTGTGGAGGCGGTAAAAACAGAAACCAACACCGGTGAAATGACCTTGGAGGATTTGGCGGCCTACGAAGTGATCAAACGCGAACCGGTTTGTTTCCCCTATCGTGCCTTTGAAGTGTGCGGCATGGGTCCCCCGACATCAGGCGGGCTTACCATGGGGCAGATACTGACAATACTCTCGAACTTTGACCTGCCATCGATGGGTCCATCGGCTGAAGCCTGGCATCTGTACTCTGAAGCTGCAAAGCTGGCTTATGCGGATCGTGGAATGTACATGGGGGACAGTGACTTTGTGGATATGCCCGAAGGCTTGTTGAATGCCGAGTATCTTGCCTCTCGTGCCGCGCTGATTGATCCCGAAAAGTCCATGGGCAAAGCCGAAGCCGGCACACCACCCTGGGACGAAGCCATGTTGCGCTCACCTGATACGCAGCTCGAACGTCCTGGCACATCGCATTTCTCAATAGTCGATCGCTACGGCAATATGGTTTCAATGACCACCACGATTGAAAGCGGCTTCGGCTCGCGAGTCATGGTTGGCGGTTTTTTACTCAATAACGAACTCACTGATTTTTCATTCCGTGCGGAACGCGATGGCAAGCCGATCGCCAACCGCGTTGAAGGTGGCAAGCGTCCACGATCATCGATGTCACCGACCATCGTTTTTAAAGATGGCAGGCCGGTGCTGCTGACTGGCTCACCGGGGGGCTCCCGCATTATCAACTACGTCACTCAATCCGTGATTGCGATGCTGGACTGGGGCATGGATCCGCAAGACGCATTAAATATGGGGCACGTGGTTAACCGTAACGGTGCAACTGATCTGGAAGAAGGTACTGAAGCCGTCGAGCTACAAGCGCAGCTCGAAGCCCTGGGCCACGAAGTCAAAATCCGAGGACTGAACTCCGGCCTGCATGCCATCATGATCGACGTGATCGACCTCTACGGCGCCGCCGACCCCAGACGAGATGGAGTTGCACTAGGCCGTTAAAAAAACCGGGGACAGTATACTAATTAAAAACTGAGGGACCGTAAAAACCGGGGGACAGTATACCC
>CALFCE010000359.1 GCA_937951215.1 uncultured Granulosicoccaceae bacterium | reverse complement strand
TTGCGCAGGACAGACAAAAAACGGCATCGCATCATGGTGTTCTGCACTTTGTATATGCATCACATAGATGCCGCTGGGTAAGTCAGCTGGAATGGTATAGGTAAAATCTGTATCCCATTCAAAGTCATAAATATCGGTGTCATGAAAATGAATAGCGCCGTATTGTTCGGGGGCATGCCTCCAGCACATCTCATCCGCATTCCAGCAAGAACCGGTTGCACCACGCATCGGATAATTTACCAGTGATGCGTGACAGCCCAATCGACTGGTTTCCGTGACAGCAGTTGACGATATATCTTTGGAAAAATCCCATCTCAGAACTATATCCTCGTCATTGATGACACCGTCAAGAAAGGGGTCTTCGATTTTGCCGTTGAAGTGATTGGACGCCAAGCCGGCTTTGACAGCAGCAGCTATCGAAAGGTTTGAGCCAGATGTGTTTTGTAAATTATCAAGTTCAAACGAAACACTGACCTCCTGCTTATTGATCGCCCCGACCATGGCCTGAGTCAGGAGAAGCGATCCTCGATCGGCATCATAGCTGGCAGCCACACGTTGCCACCGGCGCAACGACAATGCCACACCGGTTTTATAGACACGGTCACCGACACACAGCTGCAACCCTTCAGCTCCGATACCGACCTGTATACTTTCATGCGCCAGGATGACCTGAAGTGTGTTCTTTTGCAGAGTGGGAAAGATCGTGGCACCAAAGGAAAAACTTCGGGTGACATCCAAAACCAACGGCGAGTCAGTGATAGCATACGACCCTGGAAAGAACGGTTGATCCCTTGATGGATACTCCCGTGGAGCGTAAAAATCGTCCATGGGAATTTCGACTATACCGATACCATCAGGATTGGGGTCTGCCGAGATCGAGCGTGTTAACCAGGTTCGGACAGGCTCGGACGTCTGTGAGGACACTTTGAATTCGATACTGTCGCCAGGCCGTGCGGACAGACGATCTGCATAGCCTGCCAACGGTACCACTTCATTGGTGCGGGTCATAATTCAGCTTCCCTATTTTTTGAGCCAGCCAGCTAGCAGGTTGTATAACGAAATTATTTCCTGAAAAACTTGGTTCGATCAAACATGATTTCCAAATCTTCCATACGCTTTTTGGTATTTTTCCAATCATGCTCCTGAAGTTTAGCCAACAACGCTTCAGTAATTAACATGGTCGTTATATTGGAATCCCAGCTCGACGGCACCGAAATTTTGTTACGAAAAACGATATCGGCATACCTGGCTATCGGCGAGGTCCATTGATCGGTAAACAGGATAATTCTGGCTTTACGCTCACTAGCCATTTGAGCCAAACGCAACATCGAGTTTTCATATCGACGAACATCGTAGACTACGATGACATCACCCTTACCCACTTCCAATAAATAATGAGGCCAGGCACTTGAGTTTGATGCTATCTGAGTCACGTTACTTCTCGTCACTTGCAGATGTAAAAAAAAGTAATCTGCCAGGGTCCTCGTGATACGCCCGCCAACCACGAATACCCGCCGTTTATCATCAGATAAATACTTGCAGGCACGATCAAACTCTTTTGGATCGACCTCACCCAGACACTGACGAATATTGTCAATTGCCGCCTTGGTAAAACTGTTAAGAATGTGCTCATCCGGCGCTTTATCCACCCACTTTTCTCTTTTGGTCAGTGGACTGGAGATGGTTTCATCAAGCTCTTCTCTCAAGGTGCGTTGAAAATCCGGATAACCGTTAAAGCCGAGTTTTTGTACCAGCCTGGCAACGGTTGGGGTGGAGACATCCGCAGCACTGGCAAGCGCTGTGATCGACCCCATACCGCTGACGGGATAATTTTGCAGAATGACATCGCTCAATTGTTTTTCAAGCGGAGTGAGATTATCGATCTCGCGTCTTAATGTATCTGCGACTGTGCTACGCGGCATTGCAATCCTCGATCTGTAAATCTCTTGACATAGATATCTCTTTTGAAGAATACTTTACATCGTGAAACGCAGTCTACATAAATATGAATTCTCCCGTTAACGTTTCCAACCCTGGTGGTACCCATCAAATCGTGCTGGTGTGCGAGCACGCAAGCGCTTATATTCCCGCACAGTACAATCAGCTTGGTCTCAGCGCTGAGGATGCAAGCAGTCATATTGCCTGGGATCCGGGCGCTCTGGTCACCGCAACACACCTGGCTGATAAAATGAACGCCGTACTCGTTGAAGGCACGGTTTCTCGCCTGATCTACGATTTAAACCGCCCTCCCGAAGCACCTTCCGCAATGGCTGAAAGCAGCGAAGGTCGTGTAGTACCGGGCAATATCGGATTAAGCGCTACAGAAAGACAACACAGAACAGATACTTTTTACTCACCGTTCACCGAAACCCTGCATAAGGTACTGTCGCAACATCCTGTACCACCAGTAGTAGTAACCATGCATAGCTTCACTCCTGTTTACAACGGTTTAAAAAGAGAGGTGGAAATCGGCATATTGCACGATACCGACACTCGACTCGCTGATGCAGTACTGGACTGCGCTGTGGGTTACAAGATTCAGCGAAACCAACCTTACGGGCCAGATGACGGTGTTACCCATACTCTAAAACAACACTGCCTGCCGGCCGGTTACCTGAACTGTATGGTAGAAATACGAAACACACTGATCGCAACAAATGATCAGTGCGCAGCAATGGCCGGCTCTCTGCAAACGTGGCTGGAGCAGGCACTGGTGTCGCTGCAAACCGAACCGGCGATCGGGACGCAGTCATGAGTTTTATGCGTCTGTATATAAAGGTTGTCGATACCTTGAATGCCTTTATCGGGCGAGTGATGATCTACGGCATTTTCGCGATGATGGCGATATTACTGTGGTCGATGATCAGCAAGTTTGGCGATCAACCGTCACTGTGGACACTGGAAGCCGCACAATTCGCAATGGTCGCCTATTTTATTCTTGGTGGGCCTTATGCAATCCAGATGGGCTCTCACGTTCGCATGGATCTTTTCTATGACAACTGGTCTGTAAAACGCAAAGCGATCACCGACGCCATCATGGTGCTTTGCTTACTGGTGTTTCTGGTAGTACTGCTTTGGGGTGGCATTAGTTCCACAGCCTATTCTCTCGGGTACTTTGGTTCTGATGCTCTGGGATTTTTCGCAGGTCTTGTCACTGGTTCGGAACAAACCGGAACCATGGAACGCAGTCGAACCATCTGGCGGCCGTATCTCTGGCCCATAAAGTCCGTCATTTGCATTGGCGTTTTCCTGATGATCCTGCAGGCTCTATCAGAACTTTTTAAAGACATACTTCGGCTGAAAAGTGATACCGCCTCGCTGGGTGACCCATCATGAGCTACGAGCTTATCGCCTTGCTGATGTTTTCATCGATGATGCTGCTGCTGTTCTCCGGGCAACGTGTTTTCGGTGCAATTGGATTTGTTGCTGTGATCGCAGCACTGCTGCTCTGGGGAGAGCGCGGTGGTTTTGATATCGCCTTTTCTCAAACCATCAAAGTGATGCGCTGGTATCCGCTACTGACGGTTCCCATGTTTGTTTTTATGGGGTACATCATGTCTGAAAGTGGAATTGCAAACGATCTTTATCGCATGTTTCATGTATGGATGGGAGGCATCTCGGGTGGGCTGGCAATTGGCACGATAGGACTTATGGTGTTGATCTCTGCGATGAATGGTTTGTCCGTGGCGGGTATGGCTATAGGTGCCACTATCGCTTTACCTGAGCTATTGCGCAGAGGATATGACAAGCGCATGGTGACCGGGGTGGTTCAGGCAGGTAGTTCGCTTGGCATCCTGGTACCGCCCTCTGTTGTGCTGGTGTTATACGCAATGATCGCCCGCCAACCCGTCGGTCAATTGTGGCTTGCGGGTGTTGTGCCGGGTTTGATGATGGCCGCCATGTTCGTTATCTATATTGCGGTCCGGTGCAAAATCAATCCAAAACTCGGCCCGGTGCTATCACCCGAGGAGCGTGATATGCCCCGATCCGAGAAATACCGTTTGTTACTGGCTGGCCTGCTCCCCTTGTTTATTTTCTTTGCGATGATGGTACCGTTTGTCAAGGGCTGGACATCACTTGTAGAGAGTTCTGCTATCGGCGCTTGTGCCGCCTTTCTGGCTGCCGTTTTCAAAGGCCGCATGAATCGACGAGTATTTGATACCTCACTCAAAAACACACTGGGTATCACCTGCATGTTTATGTGGATTATTGTCGCCGCCCTGACCTTTGGTGCGGTATTCGACGGGCTGGGAGCCGTCAAGGCAATAGAAAGTCTGTTCACCGAAACGCTGGGGCTCTCGCCCTGGATGATTTTAATACTCATGCAATTGAGCTTTATTCTCATGGGTACTTTCCTCGACGATACAGCAATGCTGGTCATCGTGGCTCCCCTTTATATCCCATTGGTAGGTGCTCTCGGGTTTGATCTGATCTGGTATGGCGTTCTTTACACCATCACCACGCAGGTCGCCTATATGACACCTCCTTTTGGTTACAACCTGTTTTTAATGCGCGCCATGTCGCCACCAGAGATTGCACTTGGAGATATTTATCGCTCTATCGTACCTTTTGTGCTGGTGATGGTCCTGGCGTTAACTCTGGTCATGGTGTTTCCACAAATAGCACTATGGCTCCCCGAAACCGTCTATGGAAAGTAACGACGGTCGCACGTCATCAGCAAGAGGAAATATCATGACAAATAGACGTTCGTTTATAAAAAGCGCCGCAGTCGCCATACCCGCCGCCACTATCACGGCAGCGCCAGCGATTGCACAATCAAAAATCAAATGGCGTATGCAAACATACGCAGGAACTGCACTGGCAGAGCATGTGGTCAAACCGGCTATCGACAAGTTCAATATGATAGCTGGTGATCAAATGGAAATTGAATTGTTTTATGCAGACCAGCTGGTTCCCACCGGCGAACTCTTTCAGGCCATGCAAAGGGGCACCATTGATGCGGTGCAATCCGACGATGATTCAATGGCCTCTCCAACCGAAGTTACGGTATTTGGCGGCTACTTTCCATTCGGCAGCCGCTACTCGCTTGATGTACCGGTACTGTTCAACCAATACGGCTTGAATGAAATCTGGGACGCTGAATACAAGAAAGTCGGGGTCAAGCATATCTCCGCTGGAGCATGGGACCCTTGTCACTTCGCAACCAAAGACCCCATCAACTCATTGGCAGATCTCAAGGGCAAGCGCGTGTTCACCTTCCCGACCGCGGGCAGGTTTCTGTCACAGTTTGGCGTGGTACCCGTTACCTTGCCATGGGAAGATATCGAAGTGGCTGTGCAAACCGGTGAACTGGACGGTATCGCATGGTCAGGTATTACCGAGGACTACACTGTAGGTTGGGCAGATGTGACAAACTACTTTTTGACCAACAACATCTCCGGAGCATGGATCGGCCATTTCTTCGCCAACAACGAGCGCTGGGAAGAGCTGCCCGAAAATCTGAAAGAACTGCTCCGGGTTTGCATGGAACAGAGCCACTACTATCGACAATGGTGGTATTGGGGCGGTGAAGCCGACCTGCGTGTTAACGGCACCAAGATGCAACTAACCAGTATCCCTGATGAAGAATGGGCACAGGTTGAGAATGCGGCTATTGAATTCTGGGATGAAATCGCGAAGGAATCCGAGACCAAAGCCAAAGTAGTCGAGATCTTCCGCAAGTATAACGACGACATGCAAAAAGCAGGTCGGCCCTATCGCTACGGCTAACACCGTCGCGAGCCAGAGTTAATAGCAATGTAGCATTGCCACCCCACTTGACAGTGGGGTGGCTTTAATTGGACAGGACTAAAATGAAAGGTTTGCTGGATCTTGACGCACTAAAACAAGCTGCCGATGACGAATCGATAGATACCGTACTGGTGTGTCTTGTCGATATGCAGGGGCGGATACTGGGCAAACGTTTTCATGTATCGAATTTTCTGGAGAGTGCACATGAAGAGACCCACTGTTGCGACTATTTACTCGCAACCGATCTCGAGATGTCCACTATCGATGGCTATGCAGCCAGCAGCTGGGTAAAAGGCTACGGCGATTATATTATGAAGCCGGATCTTTCTACCCTGCGTGTTCTGCCATGGCTGGAAGCAACCGCGCTGGTATTATGTGACGTTATTGATCACCACACACACCAACCGGTACCACACTCACCACGGCAAGTGTTAAAACAACAATTGGCTCGTCTGGAAGCACTGGGATTCAGCGCCAAGATGGCAACCGAGCTTGAATTCTTTATCTTTCGTGAATCACTTGAGCATCACCGCAATACTCAGTACATGGACCTTGAGCCACTCAGTGCCTACAACGAGGACTACCATATTTTTCAGACCACCAAAGAAGAGCCGATCATGCGCCGCCTGCGCAACTCTCTCTATGGTGCGGGTATACCGGTCGAAAACAGCAAGGGAGAGGCTGAAAGTGGACAGGAAGAACTCAATATAAAGTATTCCGATGCACTGGATTGTGCGGATCACCACACCATTGCAAAGCACGCCACCAAAGAAATCGCCTGGCAGGCAGGCCACTCGGCGACCTTTCTACCCAAATGGCATACCGACAAGGTTGGAAGCGCCAGCCATATTCATTTGTCGTTGTGGAAAGACGGCAACAATATCTTCCATGATGAAAATGGTCGCTTCGGCATGTCAGCGATCATGGAGCAGTTTGTTGCCGGGATGATTGCTTACGTCCCTGAATACACCATGCTCCTTGCACCCTATATCAACTCATACAAGCGATTCAAGAAGGGCACCTTTGCACCCACTAAAACCGCCTGGTCTGTCGACAACAGAACCTCCGGCTTTCGACTCTGCGGAGAGGGAACCAAAGCGGTACGCATTGAATGTCGCATCCCCGGATCCGATGTTAATCCTTATCTGGCGCAGGCTGCCATTATCGCGGCCGGTATCAAGGGCATGGAAGACAAGCTTTTACTGTCAGACCCGGCAAGCGGAGATCTTTACAACGATGATACGGTTGGTGATATTCCCAACACCCTGCGTGCTGCCATTGAGCTATTTTCGAATTCATCAATGCTTAGAGCTGCGATGGGCGACGATGTGATCAACCACTACCAACGTTGTGCCGAGTGGGAGCAAGAGTGCTTCGACGATGTAGTCACGCAGTGGGAAGTTGCCCGCGGGTTTGAACAAGCTTAAATTTAAAATTCTTATCATCCACAGAAGTCACTATCATGAACTTAATTGGTAATTGGTCATACCCAACCAACATTCGGTTTGGCGCCGGGCGCATCATCGAAATCGCTGATGCCTGCAAAGCAGCAGGGATCTCAAAGCCCTTACTGGTCACTGACCGTGGTCTGGCAAGTCTTGATATCACTCAAAAAACGCTCGATCTTATGGATGCAGCAGGCCTAGGTCGTGCAATATTCAGCGAGGTTGACCCAAACCCGAACGACAGAAACGTTGACGAAGGTGTAAAAGCCTATCGCGATGGCGGCTACGATGGTGTTGTCGCCTTTGGTGGTGGTTCCGGGCTTGATCTGGGCAAGGCTGTGGCGTTTATGGCAGGCCAAACACGACCACTATGGGATTTTGAAGACATCGGTGATTGGTGGACCCGCGCTGACCCCGATGGAATAGCGCCCGTTGTGGCCGTACCGACCACTGCCGGTACCGGCTCGGAAGTCGGGCGAGCAAGTGTTATTTCAAATTCCGATTCAGCGACCAAAAAAATTATTTTCCACCCCAAAATGCTTCCGTTACAGGTCATCTGCGATGCCGAGCTAACCGTTGGTATGCCAAAAATGATTACCGCCGGCACCGGTCTTGATGCATTTGCACACTGTGTCGAGGCCTATTCAAGCCCTCACTATCACCCGTGTAGCCAGGGCATCGCACTGGAAGGTATGCGTCTGGTAAAAGATTATCTCCCTGTCGCCTATAAGGACGGCAACAATCTGGAAGCACGTGCACACATGATGAGCGCAGCGTCGATGGGGGCTACAGCGTTTCAAAAAGGTCTGGGTGCTATCCACGCACTGAGTCATCCGATAGGTGCAGTTCATCATACTCACCATGGCACCACCAATGCGGTGGTTATGCCTGCTGTATTAAAGTTTAATGCGCCCGAAATCAGCGCTCGTTTTGAGCAAGTGGCTGCTTATTTAGGTATTGAGGGTGGCTTTGATGGTTTCTGCAGCTTCGTCGATGAATTCAACGATTCTTTTGCGATACCAAAATCCCTGACCGATCTTGGTGTCACCGATCCGGACATAGATTCCCTGGTAGAATCTGCACTGCAGGACCCAAGCACAGGTGGTAACCCGATTACCATGACCGAAGAAAATACCCGTGCTTTGTTTGAGGCGGTTATTTAAACGATACGCGCGTATAAGGTACAAAAAACTGTATCCCCGGGGATAGTCATGGAACTGCAGAAAGAGATGTAGCAGGCTTTAAAATAGACTATCGCACTAATCGTCTGGCCTCTCCTCTTGCGAGAATACGCTGTGGAGTTGTTCGCGCATCCAGGCATGATGCGGATCTGTGGTGCTTCGAGGATGCCAAAGCATGCAAACATCAAACCCCGGAACATCCAGGGGTAAATCGAATTGTACAATAGGGTATCGCTGCAGCATTTTCAGAGATAATCGCCTTCCCATATTCAGCAAAGAGTCGGTATACATCAGATAACCGGGAGCGGTGTCAAACCACGGGATACTCAGGTTAACGATTCGCTGCAGATTCTTGTGGCGCAGACCTGCATCCACATTACCTTCCACAATCCCTCGTGATGACACCAGCAAGTGAGGATAAGCAACATATCGTTTGGGCGTCATCTTGAGGCCATCGAGTGGATGTCCTTCCCTCATCAGCCCGACGAACTTTTCAGAATAGAGGGTTTGGCTTACCAGCTCGGGGAGTGACTGCCAGACAGGAACAACAAGCAGGTCGACTTCTGCTCTTGTCAATTGCTCTGTGTAGCGAGAGGGGTCCGCCACGTGAAATGCCAGCGTCACACCCGGCGCGATTGCCTGAATTTTCTCTACCAGGCTATTGCCAAACAGCAGCATTGAGTACTGATCGATACCAATGTTGAATCGATGCTGCATGGTCGCAGGGTCCGGGTCGCGATAAGCCTCCAAGGCCGAATCGATATCCGCAAGGGCTTGGGAAATTTTTGGCCAAAGAACCAGAGCGGCATTGGTCGGCTGCATGACGCGACCCTCACGCACCATGATGCGATCATTGAGGCTGTCGCGAAGTCGCTCCAACGCATTACTGGCAGCCGATTGGGTAATACTCAGGCGCTCGCTGGCACGCGAAACGTTTCGCTCTTCCATTAGTACAACAAACGTTCTCAGTAAATTCAGGTCAAGCTTCGATATATTTATATTATCCATATATAGTATTTTTAATATTGATTTTAAAAATATCACTCCAAACCATAACATCCTGATCAAGCCTCTTCCAGCCCCACATCTTCAATAGGCAAGGGAAACTGATCGCTGCAAATCACACCCCACGACGCTATTGAACCTGAACAAGCTGGAGGAACAAGACTCATATGCAAGGAGATAGACAGGATGGAAAAAGTCACATTCGACGTCAATAATGAAACCGTCGTAGCAAACCTTTATTCCCCCAAAAATAACAACAACTGCAGCCCGGC
>CALFCE010000358.1 GCA_937951215.1 uncultured Granulosicoccaceae bacterium | reverse complement strand
AAGCATTGCCGTGCCCCTTCCATCATTGCTGCTTTTAGACGTTTCATTAATCAGACAGCTGGCATTGCCAAGCCTGGTTTGGGCACATTGAAATGGCTGCGACAGGGCACGATGAAAATCCAGCGGACATGATCTTGCGAGGATGTCTCGAGCCTGCGGGTGGTCGACCCGGATCACAGTGTAGTAGTCACTCACATCGACAATAGCAGCATGCTGTTTTTGTAGCGCATCCTTTAACGTATGAAACAACTCAACATGATCGCCCACAGCGTCAGGGTTGGCAGGATTTGACGAATCCCCGTCAGACTCCTCGGCCTGCGGTTTGGCTCTGAGCAACCACTCATCCGGTCCCATCCAGAAAAAATCAAATTGAGCGTTACTCGTCCATGTGTTCGGAGTGCCGGGTAATGTCAGCGATACTTTTTCAAAAACGGCGTTGAAGTGGGCAGAATCTGCGTCACCACGTATCAGGAATTTGCTTGCGAAAGGCTGCTCGGACATGAGGCCATCGGCAAACTCTGTAACGTTTTGTCGTAGCGGGCTGGTCGCGATTGATGAATTATTGTCAATCATGCATGCGCTCTCCTTTCGAATCAAAAAACACCGGCTCAACAATTTTTGCAGCGATAAGCTGGCCATCCATCAATCGAGCTGTTACTGACTCGCCCAGGCGCGCAAGGCCGTTGTCGATCATGGCCAATGCAATTGAGCGCCCGAGATTGGGACTCATATAACTGGATGTCACATGTCCTTCAGTCTGCATGGGAGGTGCTTCCAGAATCTCGCTGACCAGATGCGACCCTTCAGGCAATACCGTTTCAGGGTTATCTGTCAGCAAGCCGACCAGTTGTTTTCGCGCTTCACGCGCTGTGTCACTTCGTGACAATGATCGCTTGCCCAGAAAGTCATGTTTTTTCTGACTGACGATCCAGCTCATGCCCAAATCATGGGGTGTCACTGTGCCGTCTGTATCTTGCCCGACGATAATGAATCCTTTTTCGGCTCGCAGTACATGCATCGCTTCAGTACCGTAGGTGCAGAGATCGAACTGTTGACCCGCGGCGTACAACAGCTCCCAGACATGTCTGCCGTAGCGTGCCGGGACATTAATTTCAAAGGACATTTCACCGGTAAAACTAATGCGGAAAATACGGGCCGGGATGTTGCCTATCGCCCCTTCCTGAAAGGACATATGCGGGAATGCCTGCTCGGAAAAGTCGAGGTCGCAGCACTGCTGAAGTACCTGCCGGGCAACCGGCCCGTTCAAGGCAATGACCGCCCACTGTTCAGTCACACTGTTACAGTAAACTTGCCAGTCAGGCCATTCGGTTTGTAGCCATTCTTCCAACCAGCCCAATACGCGAGCAGCGCCACCCGTGGTAGTGGTCATGTGGTAATGGTTCTCTGCCAGCCGCGTCGTTACACCATCATCAAACACCATTCCGTGCTCATTCAACATCAATCCATAGCGACATTTACCGACCGCAAGCGAAGACCAGGCGTTGGTATAAATCATCTCCAGAAACTTCGCTACATCCGGACCTTGCAAATCTATTTTCCCCAGTGTGCTCGCATCCAGCATGCCCCCTGTTTTTCTGACGGTTGCCACCTCGCGCTGCACGGCCTGATGCATATCTTCACCCGCACGCGGAAAATACCAGGGCCGCTTCCAGTCACCCACATCCTCAAACACCGCTCCATTTTCAACATGCCAGTCGTGAATAGCCGTTTTGCGACTCTGCAAAAACAGATCATCAGTGTATTGGCCAGCGACCGCTCCAAGGGTAACCGGGGTGAAAGGGGGTCTGAAAGTTGTGGTACCAACTTCCGGAATTTGCGCACCCCGAATTTCCGCCATCACGGCCAGTGCGCTGATGTTCGATGTTTTTCCCTGATCGGTACCCATACCGGTCGTGGTATATCGTTTCAGATGTTCAACCGACAGATACCCTTCGCGTGCTGCCAGGTGAATGTCAGCGACAGTGACATCGTTTTGCAAGTCATGGAAGTGTTTGCGTGGGCCCTCTCCCACGGGATGATCAGTGGGAACAGTCCACAGCATGTCGGCATGTTTGGCTATACCCTCACCCACAGCTTCAGATGTACTACCAAACATGCTGGCCTGTTCGACGGCAGGACCGCCCGAGGAATCCAGCCCAAGCCTGGCGGCTTTTGAGCCAGCTGAAAAACCTTCAATCAAACACTGATTCAGCGAGAATTGACCTGCACAAGCACCAGCAGAAAATGAGGGGTTAATGGCAACTGCAGCATCTGCCGACTGATCCGGAACGAACGATTGCAGCGATTTCTCAAACTGTAATTTTCCTCTGGCCTGACTATGCAGATGCACCGTCGGGTTCCACCCTCCACTGCAACCAACCGTGTCGCAGTCAATGGTCAGCTCCGGACCTGAAGTTCCTTTCTTGCCCGCATCCAGTCGACCCACTACAACCGAACGGATAGCCTTCTTTCCGTTGACACGGACAATGCCACAGCCCCCATGCACCACAATGCCGGCATCCTTTGCCTGCTGCACAAAGCGATTGTCTGCTAGTTCATTGTCATCACGTAAATCAACCAAGGTCACCATGGCACCGGCAGACTGGTATTCAAGTGCAACAGCATAGGCAGAGTCATTGTTGGTAAACACCACCAGCTTGTTGGTTACCAATACAGCGTAGCGGTGTAAATACGTTCGCAGGCTCGATGCCAGCATGACACCGGGCCGGTCATTATCAGCAAACAGCAAGGGGCGCTCGATTGAACCTGTGCACAACACCACCTTCGATGCGCGAATTTTCCAGAACCTTTGACGCAGTGAGCCCGCACTTCGCTGAGCCACAGGCAAATGATCGGAAATTCGCTCAAGTGCGGTCAGGAAATTGTAATCGTAGTAACCAGCCACTGTGCAACGCGTTACCAGCCGAACGTTCTCCATCGCTTCCAATTCTGACAGGCTGCGCTTTACCCATTCCATGCCCGGCTGTCCATCAATGCTCGCTTGGTTCCACAGCAGACTACCGCCCACCTGTGGCTGCTCTTCCATTAATATGACGCGTGCTCCCGTCCTCGCCGCGGCCATAGTGGCAGCAAGGCCAGCAGGCCCTGCCCCAACAATCAACACATCACAATGGGCATGCAATTGCTCGTACTGATCAGGATCATTGACGACCGGAGAGCGGCCCAGTCCGGCAGCTTTGCGAATAAATTTCTCATAGGTCAACCACATTGACGCAGGCCACATAAAGGTTTTGTAGTAAAAACCTGCTGGCAGTATTCGCGCTACCAGCGAATTGATTGCACCAATATCAAAATTGACCGATGGCCAGCAATTTTGGCTGGTCGCTGACAGTCCTTCGTAAAGCTCCACCTGGGTAGCACGGGTATTGGGCTCCGTTAATTCGCCGTCTTCAAGCTGCACAAGTGCATTGGGCTCTTCTGAACCCGCCGTAAAAATGCCACGTGGCCTGTGGTACTTGAACGAACGCCCCACCAGCCTGACACCATTTGCCAGTAACGCAGATGCCAGAGTGTCGCCAACAACACCTCTTAACTGTTTGCCATCATAGTTGAAGTGAACCACCTTACCCGTATCAACAGAGGAACCTGAGGCCATGCGTTGCCATGCTGCGGATTGCCCGGGACTATGCATGGCAGCGTTATCGGTGCCGGGCTTGTCCGTACCCGGGCTTTCTGTTTTTGAATCGGCGTTGTTCATAACGTAGTTCGGATTGACAGCTCGTGAGGTGTTCAACTTTCTGATGCTTTGTCAGCAGCAGTGATATCGGGCACAGCGTCCGATGGTTTGTAAGTGGCAAAAATCTGATCACTGGCAGTATCTCTGATCGCGTTGAACCAGCGCCGGCACCCGAAATCATGTACCCAGCGTTCGTAATGGATACCCTTGATATTCTTGCGGAAGAAAACATAGTCTCCCCACTCTTCATCACTGAGCTCGGCGGTGTTTTGCGGCCTGGCGATATGCGCTTCACCGTGTGCCGAAAATTCTGTCTGGTCTCGCTCGCCACACCAGGGGCAGTCAATAAGTAGCATGGGTAAAAGCCTGTATTGTTTGTTTACCGGATAATCAGGGTTTGGGATCAGACAGCTGCTGCACAAACCTTAGTGCGCAACAGCTGCAGCGGCCCCTTCATCAACCAGAGCCCCTGTATTAAAGCGATTGATTGAGAATGGCGCAGCTTTCGGGTGCATATCACCACTTGCCAGAGAATGCGCAAAGAGATGCCCCGAGCCGGGAGTGCATTTGAAACCACCAGTACCCCAGCCACAATTAAAAAACAGATTGTTGACAGGTGTTTTGGACAATATCGGAGACCGGTCAACAGTCACATCGACTATGCCTCCCCACTGACGCAGCATGCGCAAGCGTGAAAAGATCGGGAACAACTCCACCAGAGGACCCACCACATGTTCTATTTGATCAAAACTGCCTCGTTGCGAGTAGGAATTGTAAGCATCCGAACCAGCCCCTACCACCAGCTCGCCTTTGTCTGACTGGCTGACATACACGTGGATACCGTTCGACATGATCACACAATCCAATACCGGCTTGACCGGCTCTGACACCAGTGCCTGCAGCGGTACTGATTCCAGAGGCAATCGAAAACCAGCCATTTCCGCCAACACACTGCTGTGGCCGGCAACGACACATCCGACCTTGTCAGCTGTGATCGTCCCTCGTGATGTACGAATCGCCTTGACTTCATTTTGCTGAATGTCAAAACCCTCGACATGACAATTCTGGATGATATCGACCCCCAGGGCATCAGCAGCACGAGCATATCCCCAGGCAACTGCATCATGTCGGGCAGTGCCGCCGCGACGCTGTAACAGCCCACCCATTATCGGGTAACGGCAATCTAGGTTGATCAAGGGCACCATTTCCTTGATCTGTGCGGGTGTCAGAAATTCAGAATCAATTCCATTGAGGTGTATTGCATTACCACGCCGTCCGATCTCCTGCATGTCATGCACGCTGTGAGCAAGGTGTAAAAGGCCACGCTGTGAAAACATGACGTTGAAGTTCAGGTCCTGACTGAGCCCTTCCCAGAGCTTCATTGAGTGCTCATAAATACCAGCGGATTCATCGAGCAGATAGTTGGACCTGACGATCGTCGTGTTACGCCCGGTGTTACCGCCACCAATCCAGCCTTTTTCAAGTACGGCAACATTTCGGATACCACACTCCTTCGCCAGATAGTAGGCCGTCGCCAAGCCGTGCCCACCGCCTCCAATGATCACTATATCGTAGTGTTTTTGGGGCTCCGGACTACGCCAGGCTTGCTGCCAATTCTGGTGATAAGCCACACTGTTGCGCAGCAAACTGAAAAGCGAATAGGGTTTCATGGAGTTGTCCGGCAGGGCGGAAAAGTAGTGACCAGCTGCATACCAGTGTAGACAACCGGGATCAGCGCCAATTATCCACAAACGACAGGCAGGGACAAGTAGTCAGGCGCTTGAAATGCGCCTTTATCTCCCGTTGACGGGAATCAATAGAACAGTGTCACATCTGAGCGGCAGTTTACCGGTTTCTATGCGATCCCGGGTTAGAGTTACTGCCAGTGCGGAAGACTATTTGCCTACCGACAAGCGCCAGCAGCAACAGCAGCATAGCGGGTGCCACAGGCCCTCCCCCCGAGCCTGAATCTGCTGAAGGGGTATCAGTTTCGGTATCCGCCCCGGTTGCGCCAGAACCGGTGTTCCCGTTACTGCCTGACCCGGGAGTCGTGGACCCCATTTCCTCATCACCATCAAGAATTCCGTCTGCATCGGTATCCGCCAACAGCGGATCAGTGCCACTGACGCTGTACTCAAATCCATCCTCCAGACCGTCATTATCCGTATCAGCCACTGCGGGTTCACTTCCAATGGATATCTCGAGATTATCTGGCAACTGATCACTGTCAGTATCCGGGTTCAGGGGATTGGTATTGTGCTGCAGAACCTCCGCTCCATCAGATAACTGATCGTCATCAGAATCAGCGTCATTTTGATCCGTGCCAAACTGATTTAGCTCGTCGCTATCGGTAAGGCCGTCCGCATCAGAGTCATTCATAGAGTTGGACGCTGGCCCCAACACCACTTTGACATGATTGGTCGTCTCGCCAGCACCTGCGACCGTGGTACTGCCAGAAATAACATGCAGTTCTCCGTTAACAATCCCGACCACCCCGGTATGTGTTCCGGTGGGCAAGGGCTGCAGAGAACGCCAGGTATTAGTCACGGCATTGTAGGCTTCAACTTCTCTGTGGGCATCATTGCTGAACGTTGACTCGCCACCAATGACAATCACTTCATCTCCAAACACCACCACCATTGCTCCAGCACGTTGAGTGGGAATATCGGGAACAGAAGTTAACCACTGCCCGGATGAGAAGTCATACACATCCACCGCACTAACCGTATTTACAAATGGATTGGGCTGCACTGTGGTACGCCCGGCTGCAGCAATCAGCTTGTCACCGACGACGGCTGCAAAAAAATGATCTCTGGCATGGGGTGCATCCGGCAACACTTCCCAGGAATCAGTCGCCGGATCATAAACATCAAACCACGGCACTGCTCCACCGTTATGGCCCAGCGTGTTACCTCCGATCAAATAGATTTTATCGTTGTAAGTGACTGCACCGGTTGAACCCCGTAGCCGATCGGCTGGAATCCGGGAACCCACCGACCAGCTTTGTGCGAAGGGGTCATACAATCTGATTTCAGGTAACACCGATTCATCCGGGTAACAACACTCGAATACACCGATCGCGTAAAACAAACCATTCCAGAGAACCGGTTGAAAATGACTGAACTCGAAGGGTAGCGTGCCGTAGGTCTCCCATTTATTGGTGACCGTATTGTAGGCTTGTACCGGCTTTACCTGACGCCCGCCAAGTGCGTAAATTCTTCCGCCAAGCGTGATGTACCCGCTCTCATGTCGTTGTGAAATCGTGCTGCCATCAGCCGTCACAACCTCTGTATAAGAGGCGTTGGCATCAGCCACATCAGCCCCGACAGGGCCCGTCCAAAAGCCAAGGAAACCGGTCATAACCAGCGCGAAAAACGTGAGCAAATCTCGAATGTCTGTTCGGTACATTGGTGTTGATTTTCCGTTTGTTCACTGCGGCTAGCGCAGCGCAGCCAGCCGCCCATTGCGACTGCCGATCAGGCAACAGAGAATCAATCAGGTTGGATAGCTCAGTTAAATACTCTGCGCACTGCAGAATAGCGGCGCGACAGGCATCGAGTGGAGTCAAGATCACCGGGAGGACTGTGTTGGCCGCGACTATTTGCGACGCATCACAATTCAGGGCCAGCCATTTAGGACACAGTTAACATCTTCAGGCCAGCTGTAGCCCGACCGTAGCCCGACTGTAGCCCGACTGTATCGGGGGGGCTTAAGCCGGGGTAATGCCCCGCAAGCGCTCACTGCGGCGGCGCAATAACTCGACGGTGGTCAGCAGCACTATCGACAGACACACGAGAATGGTCGCTACAGCAAGAATAGTAGGGCTGATTTGCTCACGTATTCCAGACCACATCTGGCGAGGAATAGTACGTTGTTCTACATCGGCAAGGAACAAGACCGCAACCAATTCGTCAAGCGAGGTGACAAACGCAAACAAAGCGCCTGAAATCATGCCGGGCGCAATAAGAGGCATGATGATACGACGAAAGGTGGTCCAGCCATTCGCCCCCAGATTATTGGCAGCCCGAATCAGAGATCGATCAAATCCGACCAGCGTCGCGGTCACCGTGATAATCACGAAAGGTACGCCTAATGTGACGTGCGCAAGAATAACGCCGAGATAGGTTTTCGCAATACCTGCTGCTGAGTAGAAAAAGAACATGCCTGTTGCTGTGATCACCAACGGTACGATCATCGGTGAAATGAGCAAACTCGTTATCAGGGAGCGGGCAGGCATTTCGGATTGCGACAGACCCAATGCCGCCAGTGTGCCAAGAGCAGTCGCAATGATAGTGGAGCATATTGCGATGAAAAACGAGTTCCTTGTTGCCCTGACCCACTGACTGTTGTTCCAGCTGTCCGCAAACCATTTTGAAAAGACCGGCTCGTCGGGGTTAGCCATGCCATTGGTAAAAATATCCTTGTACCATCTGAGTGAATACGAATCAGAATCAAGCCGCAGCATTCCTTCAGTGAAAGAGAAATAAGGCTCGACGTTAAACGACAAGGGCATAATGATTAAAATCGGGAGAATCAGAAACAGGAATATCAATCCGCACACGATCAGGTACAGCGTGTGCAGAATACGTTCTGGAATAGTGGCGTAGGCTGGAAGACTCATGCTCTCACCCGAACTTCAAGTTATCGACTCCAACAAACTTGTTGTAGAGCCAGTAGAGAAATAGAACGATGACCAACAGAATTGAACCGAGCGCTGCAGCTAACGACCAATTCAGGGACTGCTGCATGTGCCCGGCGATCAGATTGGATATCAGTAATCCATCCTGACCACCTACTATCGCCGGTGTGATGTAATAACCGATAGCAAGAATAAAGACCAGCAAGGTACCCGCTGCGATTCCCGGAACAGTTTGTGGCAGATAGATACGATAGAAGGAGTACAACCAGCTTCCACCCATGGATCGAGCTGCCCTCATATAGCTGGGTGGAATGGTTTTCATCACCGAAAACAGCGGCAAAACCATAAATGGCAGCAGAATATGCACCATGGTGATAATAGTGCCAGTCTGGTTGTAGATCATCTGCGGTCGACTTTCATCGCCGAAAACTCCTAACCAGACGAGGATATTGTTGATCACTCCCTGGCTCTGCAATATGGCAATCCAGGCGGTTGTCCTGACCAATAATGATGTCCAAAACGGAAGCAACACCATTATCATCAGCAGATTGGACGTCTTGAGCGGGAGTACTGACATCAGAAAGGAAATCGGGAAAGCCAGCAACAGGCAGATGCCAGTGATCACCGCGGACAGCCATAGGGTGCGTAAAAAGATATCTACATAAATGCTGAGTTTTTCAGGCTTTTTAACGATATTACCCTGCTCATCGTATTGCCTGTCTATGGCTGCAACATAAAAACTGGGTGTATAGGCATGGGAGATACGTTTTAGTGTGCGCCACAGATTCGGGTTCTGCCATTTTTTGTGCAACGCAAACAATTGTTCGCGATAGTTTTCATCTTCAAACTTACCGACTTTCCTCGCAGCCGATTTGAAGATACTGGCCGTGCCCGGGATTTCGTAGTTAACCCTGACCGCCAGATTTCCTACCGTCTTGCCAACTTCCCGCACCTTGCGTGCCCGTGCCAGATCCTGCACAAAGATTTTTATCAGTTCCTCGCTGGGGTACTCGGAATCATTTTCATCCCAGTCCTGAATCGCGACGGCAAAATTCGGTACCACGTTTACAACAGCCGTATGGTTGACCGAACGTAACAACATCTGGCCGATGGGAATAACAAAGGTAATAACAAGAAACAACAACAATGGCATGGTCAACAGCAGCGCACGCAGTCGAGTGCGACGAGTTGTTCGTGCCAGCTTGGCTTTGAGGGGAATACCATCTTCCGCGACGATGACGCCAGAGGTCGAAGAAGATTCGATTGAAGATGCGCTTGCAACCATCACTAAAAACCAATTGGGTCAGAAGAATAACCGATCTTGATCAATGTAAAACCGGAAGTGAGCTGAAGCCAGAGATGGGCTGATGCCAGACAAGCAGGCTGATGCTGTTGCACCAGCCCACTCATTTGGCGATAGACAAACCAGTTACGGTTTACTTGGCCAACCAAGCATTGAAACGCTCGTTCAGCTGATCCTGGTTATCCGCCCAGAATTCAAAATCATTCTGCAGCGCATTGGTCAGGTTCGCAGGCGCGGTCGGCATTTGCGGTCCCATATCGATATCCTTGTTGTGGAACTTGGCAACCATCGGTCCGGAAGACTGACGTGCAGGGCCGTAGGAAATGTAAGAAGCCTGCTTGGCCAATTGCTCGGTCGCCGTTGAGAACGCGACAAACTCAAGAGCCAGATCCTTGTTCTTGGAACCCTTTGGCACTACCCACAAATCAAGATCCCAGACCTGTCCGTCCCAAACGATTTCAAACGGCTTGTCTTCGGATGCTACCGCATTAAAGATTCGGCCGTTATAGGCGGTAGTCATGGCAACTTCACCATCAGCCAGCAGTTGCGGTGGTTGAGCACCTGCTTCCCACCAGACAACTTCACTCTTGATTGAATCAAGCTTGGCAAAGGCACGATCAACACCTTCGTCTGTACCCAGCACCTCATACACTTCAGCAGCCGGAACACCATCAGCCATCAGAGCCATTTCAAGGTTGGCTTTCGGGTTCTTGCGGATACCGCGCTTGCCAGGGAATTTTGCTGTGTCAAAAAAGTCAGCAACTGTCTTCGGGCCATCTGCCATTTTCGACTTGTCATAAGCAAAGATGGTAGACCACACGATAGATGCGACTGCACAGTCATACAATGTACCTGGCAGGAAGTCATCGGTTGCAGGTGTGCCATCAGGAGCGGCTGGCAAGGAGCTGTGGTCGATCTCTTCAAGCAAGCCTTCATCGCAAGCTCGAATCGCATCGGATAGCTCAACGTCAACAACATCCCAGGTGACGTTACCCGCTTCTACCTGAGCTTTTATTTCTGCAGTACCGCCATTGTAGTCTTCAGAGATGACCTGATTACCGGTCGCTGCAATAAACGGCTTGTGATACGCCTGCACCTGAGAATTGGTGTAAGCACCGCCCCAGGATACAACAGTGATTGTACCGGCATGAACAAGGCCGGCACCCATAGCCAGCAGGATGCCAGCGCTTACGGGTGTAAATTTTTTCATTCGACTTACCCTCTACTTGCTAAAAAACTTGCTAAAAAACCATTATCTTCTTGCGAAGACTGTGAAAACGTCCGATCCCGGGACCGTCGCCAACACAGTATTGGCGATTGATCTACTGTCTATTCCTTTACAACAGCTTTACATTGCGAGTGCGCGACAGTCCTCTTCAAGCCAACCGATAGGCGCACTAGCCCCCTCCTGTAAGGCAGATTTGCCAGCAGAATTCGGGACCTTGACGATAAATTCATCGTTTCCGCACAATGACATGCGGGCTCGAATGTGATCACCAAGGTAAATAAGCTCAACCACATTTGCCTGAAAATTATTGTTTACGCTGCCCGGCTCCGGGTTGGTGATCACCCGTTCGGGACGCAAGGACAAAGTGCAGGATTCTCCAGGCTTGGTGACATTAACCGCCAACGCGTGAACGATCGAACCATCTACTGTCTCAACGGCGCAATGCTCGCCATTGAGCTCCCGTACTGTACCCGCCAGCCTGTTGTTCTCACCAATGAATTGAGCAACAAAAGCGTTCTCCGGCCTCTCGTACAAATCCGCTGGTGGCGCTAACTGCTGAATCACACCGTCATTGAAAACCGCAATCCGGTTTGACATCGTTAAGGCTTCGCTTTGATCGTGTGTCACATAGACGACGGTGACACCAAGACGCTCGTGAATATGCTTGATTTCGTACTGCATTTGTTCACGCAGGTTTTTATCCAGCGCACCGAGTGGCTCATCCATCAGAACCAGATCCGGATCAAAAACCAGGGCCCGGGCCACGGCTACCCTTTGTTGTTGACCACCGGAAAGTTGTGCAGGTCGTCTTTTGCCAAAGTCACCTAGTTGCACCATATCCAGTGCCTTTTTGACGCGGTCTTCCTGGTCACTGCGGGACATGTTGCGAACCTGAAGCGGGAAGGCAAGATTTTCCTCAACCGACATATGGGGGAACAAGGCATAGTTCTGAAACACCATGCCGATGCCACGCTTGTGCGGCGCTACTTTGTTGATCGGTTTACCGGCAAGATAAATTTCGCCATGGGTTGCCGGCTCAAATCCGGCAAGCATCATCAAGCAAGTGGTTTTGCCGGAGCCCGAGGGCCCCAGCATAGTCAGAAATTCGCCCCGTTCAACATCCAGGTTCAGGTCCTTTACGACAAGAACCTCTCCGTCGTAACTCTTCTGAACATGCTGGAATTGGACAAGTGGGTCGTTTGAAACTGTCATTGCTGATGCAATCTTGGCCTGGGCAGTTGGTTTGTTACCCACATTGTAGCAACAGTCACGGTTTGTCGCAGCTGCTCATGTCCCGCAATGGCAAAGTAACGGCGACAAACAATCCCTTACCACTTAACGAGAACAAAAGCCCGTGGCATTTGCGGCTGCTACAAGGGCATAACAACCCTGTGGATCTCTCAAAGAGCCGCAAACAATGACCTGGTTCAAGTTTCGAGCGAGTGACAGGCACCCGCCCGCAAGGAAGGTTTATGTCGTTTCTGGAGAGGCCAAGCGCGCGATCAGGCTGCTGGTATCCCAACGACGACCGCCCATTTTTTGAACATCAGCATAAAATTGGTCCACCAGAGCTGTCACTGGAAGACTGGCTTGATTATTTTTGGCTTCCTCCAATGCTATACCGAGGTCTTTTCGCATCCAGTCAACCGCAAAACCATGCTCAAACTCTCTATCCAACATCGTTTCATAACGATTTTCCATTTGCCAGGATTGGGCAGCACCTTTGGAAATCGCCTCGATCACCGCTCGCCCGTCAAGACCTGCACACTCAGCAAAGTGCAAACCCTCAGACAGACCCTGAACCAATCCGGCAATACAGATTTGATTGACCATTTTGGTCAGCTGGCCTGCACCACTATTGCCCATCAGTTTTACCGATTTGGAGTAATGGTCCATATATGGTTTAGAACGATTAAAGATCTCATCGTCGCCGCCACACATGACGGTTAGCGCTCCATTTTCCGCACCTGCTTGTCCACCTGACACCGGTGCGTCAAGCACCGAAATATTGCTTTCACTACCGGCCGCGTAAATTTCGCGCGCAACACTTGCTGAAGCCGTGGTGTGATCAATCAACACGCTACCCGCTTTCATACCGGCAAAGGCACCGCTCTCGCCATAGATTACAGAGCGCAAGTCATCGTCATTGCCAACACAGCTCATGACGAAATCAGCACCTTCAGCAGCCTTTGCTGGTGTTTCGCAGGCAGTGCCTCCGAATTCTTCGGCCCAGGCTTTGGCCTTGGCTTCGGTGCGGTTGTAAACCGCCGTTTCCAGTCCGGCTTTAGCGAGATAACCCGCCATCGGATAACCCATTACCCCTAAACCGATAAATGCAGCTTTGACCGTCATAGTGTGTGTTTACTCCACAGATTATGTTGTAGGTTCCATCGCAATGATGGCTTATGTTGCAGCCGGACTCAACCCGAGTGCTCGCCGGGCTTGAACAGACTCAAAGCGGAGATTGACGTAGGGACCTTAAAAACAGCCCGAGCCCACCAAAAGACAAAACCAGGATGACGATGAGGTCAAATGCGGACATTTGGCGAAAAGTGAAATTTACCGAAGCAATAACACCAAAAATTAGCGCGACCAGCGAGCCCACCGCCAGTAACCAGCCTAATGGATTTCGCGAGTTGTAGAATATAAAACCGACCCCGAACAGAAAGGGAATCATTATCATACCGCTGGTAATGCCAAAGCCGCCAAGCGAATAGAGCTGCAATCCAAATCCGAAATGAGTTCTGACCACGATAGAACTTAACAACAGATAAAAACCACCGCACATCATCATCAAACCCAGCAGGAACGATAGTTCTCCCCCCTGCGATCCTCCAGCTCCACGCATCTATTTCTCCAAAATAATGACCCACTCTCAAAGCAAAAACGGGGGAATCGCCGATCCGCCACATTCTCTGCAATATCGCCATGGTACAGAATTTCAGTTAAGAAATCGGGCTAAATGAGTTGAAATCATCCAACTGGAAGGGTGCTGCAAGCTTGTTGACAGGCAAAAAAAAACCCCGAGCCTGAGTTCGGGGTTTTTCATCTGTACAAAACCCGGGGTATTTCCGCTAGCGGTAATACCCGGTTCGGGTTATCGGGGGGTCGGGTTACCGGGAATTGATCAGACCCGACGACCTTGCTCATCAACCAAAACAGTCTCTTCACGAGCGCCTGCTACGGTCATACGATAAGCCAGTGCACCAATGATGGCACCGACAATCGGCGCTGCCCAGAATACCCATACCTGGCCAACTGCGCCTTGACCGCCGTCTCCACCCATAACCATGGATACCAGCGCCGGACCGGTGCTTCGAGCCGGGTTAACAGAGGTGTTGGAAACAGGGATGGAGATGAGGTGGATCAATGTCAGACCCAGGCCAATGGCAATTGGTGCGAATCCAGCTGGTGCACGAGAATCTGTTGCACCCATGATAATGAACAGGAACGCCGCAGTCATGACAACCTCAATCAGGATAACAGCCATCATATTGTATTTGCCTGGCGATGATTCACCAAAACCGTTTGAGGCAAGGGTACCGATTTCCGAGCCGTTGCCCTGAACAATAATCGCCAGCACGATTGCCGCGGCAATTGCGCCAACCACTTGAGCAATGATGTAGGGCACAAGTTCAGCCCACGAGAATCGACCGCCAAATGCCAGACCGACAGAAACGGCCGGGTTGAAGTGACCACCAGAGACATGGCCTACGGCGTACGCCATCGTGAGTACTGTCAAACCAAACGCAAATGAAACACCGACCAGACCAATGTTGATCCCGATATCATTCGCAAACGTGGCAGCCAGCATAGCGCTGCCGCAACCACCAAGAACAAGCCAAAAAGTACCAAACAGTTCTGCTAACAATTTATTATGCAATCGCACAGTGAAACCTCCGGTTATAGAGTTAAATAAAACTAAAGAATCATAAGTCAAGAGAGAGTGAATGCACCCTGTTCAACAGAATTGACAGCCTGACTAGAGGTTCTGTTCTTGAACAACATCAAGAGTGCCTACTCGCATCCGGTGACTCAACCTGATCGCGGTATGGAACAGTTGTTATTCTAATCAAACTGAAAAGACACTCCAGTAAAACTAGGTTAAGGATTGTTTCCACTGACTTGAGTATGGAGTACCCCTGAGGATTTGCCAGCAAGTCGTTTACGAAATAGTTAAAGACTGTAAACCTGCATTTACATAACGCACAAAACGCCAATTTCATGACGTCCAAAAAGAGAAAGGCCATCCAGAATAGATGGCCCGACAATAGAATTTGCTAAAACAGCTTGGCTCAAGAACAGTTTGGCTCAAGGCGAACCAGATTCCTTCTGCCTGCCATTACTGGCAGGCAGAAAATGAAGCGTTAAACAAAATCTTTATACTTATCCAGATGACGCACGGGCTTGGCCAGAGCGTCTTTACGGAAGGGATCGCCCAGTTCGCGATTGCACATGATTTCAAGCACAGTTGTCTTGCCTGCGTTCATCTGCATATCAACAGCTTTTGCCAGGGCGGGACCGACGTCTTCGAGCGAATCCACTGTCACGCCTTCAGCCCCCATGGAACGACCGATCTGAGCGAAACTCGGGCTTTCCAGTTCGTCTGCAACGAAACGACGACCGTAGAAATCAACCTGATTCTTCTTCTCCGCGCCCCATTGTCGGTTGTGGAACACAACGCCCACCACCGGGATGTCGTGTCGGACAGCGGTCATGATTTCGGTCATGCTCATGGTCCATGCACCATCGCCCGCATAGGCGATTGCAGGTCGATCAGGAGCCGCGGTTTTGGCACCAATCATAGTCGGTAAAGAATAACCGCAGTTGCCCCAGCTCATTGGAGCAAAGAAGCTGCGCGGTCGATCAAACCTCAAGTAGCTGTTTGCTACTGCGTTGATATTTCCGATGTCAGTTGAAACCATTGCGTCGGCAGGCATTGCCTTTTCAAGTTCACGCAACACTTGACGTGGCGCCAACCAGTTACCTTCTTCCTTGTCCGCCTCTGCGACCATGTCCTGGCTGTACTCATCAACTTCATGCTGCCAGGCATCCAGCTCTTTCTCCCAGGCAGCTTTCTCTTCGCTGATCCGAGCTGCTCTTGCATCACGTGTTGCATCACAAGCCAGAGTCTTGTCGCCGAGCTTCGCAGTCAACGCACTAGCTGCAGCTCCGGCATCACCACAGATGCCGACCGAGATTTTTTTAACCAGACCCAGCATCTTGTGGTCTGCATCGATTTGAATAATCTTCGCGTCTTTCGGCCAATAATCCATGCCGTGTTGTGGCAGGGTACCGAATGGTCCGAGACGTGAACCCAGTGCGATGACCACATCTGCCTGAGCAATTAATTTCATCGCCGCCTTTGACCCCTGATAACCCAGAGGACCACACCATTGAGGATGACTTGCCGGGAACGAATCATTGTGTAGGTAGCTGTTAACAACCGGGCAACCCAGTCGCTCAGCCAGCGCTTTACATTCTTCAACAGCATCACCCTGCACGACACCACCACCAGAGAGCAACACCGGGAATTTTGCTTCTGCCAGCAATTCAGCCGCTTCGTTCAGTGAACGCTCACCGCCCGGACCACGATCAAGAACCTGTGGTTGCGGTATTTCAACATCAATATCGCCATAGAAATAATCTCTTGGAATATTGAGCTGGGTGGGCCCGATCTCGGACATCGCGCGATCAAAGCAGCGCGCGGTGTATTCGGCCATCCGGTTGGGATTGTTCACATGCCCCTGGTATTTAACAAATTCCTGAAACATGGGTAGCTGGTGTGCTTCCTGGAATCCACCCAGCCCCTGCCCCATGGTGCCGGTTTCAGGTGTAATCATGACCACCGGGCTGTGCGCCCAGTAGGCCGCCGCTATGGCTGTAACGCAGTTACTGATGCCGGGTCCGTTCTGCCCGATAACCACACCGTGGCGACCACTGGCCCGGTAGTAACCATCTGCCATATGAGCGCCACCTTGCTCATGCACTACGGGGATCAGTCGGATACCGGCAGGCGCGAATATGTCCATCGCATCCATGAAGGCCGAACCCATAATTCCGTAAATTTCCGTTACACCCTGAGCCACCAGGGTTTCTACAAATGCTTCACTCGGGGTCATTCGTGCCATTTTTTACTCCGTTCTCAATAAATTGACCGGAATTAATCTGAGTAATTCAGAAATTTACCGGGTAGGATTTTTCAAACGATGAATATCACCGCTAAATTGACAGTGCTTTTTCAGCTGAAACGTATTCGTATTCGAGCGCTTCTGCAACCTCTTTACAGGTAATTTTGCCGGCATGTACGTTAAGTCCAGCGCGCAAATGCACATCATCCTGCAAGGCTTGTTTCACACCCTTATTGGCGAGGTTCAACACATGTGGCAAGGTCACGTTGTTCAGCGCAAAGGTGGAGGTTTTGGGAACGCCACCGGGCATATTGGCAACGCAGTAATGAACCACACCGTCAACCACATAAGTAGGTTCATCGTGGGTGGTTGCACGAGATGTTTCACAACACCCGCCTTGATCAATCGCAACATCTACAATCACGGCGCCCGGCTTCATCTGGCTGACCATCTCCCGGGTCACCAGTTTTGGAGCAGCAGCGCCCGGTATCAATACTCCACCAATAACAAGGTCTGCTTCCAATACATGCTTTTCCAGCGCATCTCTGGTTGAAAACACAGTGTTGGTAGAACGACCAAACTGGCGCCAATGAGATTCGATGACATCAGAACTGCGATCGATGACCCAGGTGTCCGCGCCCATGCCGACCGCAATATGCGTTGCATGACTACCAACAACTCCACCACCAATGACGACGACTTTCGCTGGATCGACGCCAGGCACACCACCCAGCAACATACCCAATCCACCATGAGGTTTCTCAAGACAATAGGCACCTGCCTGGATCGCCATGCGTCCTGCGACTTTGGACATTGGCGCCAGCAGGGGTAGACCACCCACTGGCGATGTGACTGTTTCATACGCTATACAAGTTGCGCCACCGTCAACCAGGTCACGTGTTTGCTCCGGGTCTGGAGCAAGGTGCAGATAGGTAAACAAAATCTGATCTTGCCTGAGCATTGCCCGTTCAACTGCCTGAGGCTCTTTCACCTTGACGATCATCTCAGCCGTCGCAAAAACCTCCTCGGCCGTTGCCAACAACGTGGCACCTGCCTGTGCATACTGCTCGTCTTCCGCACCGATACCGGCACCTGCATTGGCTTCGACATAGACGTCATGTCCCGCCTGTACACATTCCCGAACACTGGTTGGAGTCATTCCAACGCGATTCTCATGATTCTTTATTTCTTTTGGGACACCGATCTTCATAAGCGTTCACAGGGTTATAAACCGAAAAACCCAAGCCTTGCAGAGCAACGGGTGCCTGCAACTATTTTGCTCCACTTTCCTTCGAAAACCGCGCTTTCTGGTGAAAACCCAAGCTTCCCTGTCAACAAGCTTCCCTGTCGAAACGAGAGGAGAAAAAGGACCTGAGGTAACTTGCTGATTCTGGACGGAGCCGGACCAGCAAAACATAGTGTGGGCACTGTAGTTACGACGGAGGTGTTACCGACAGTACCAGCAACCAAGTTTAGCCTATACCAGAGCACCCAACTTCAAGATTGATGGACGAAATCGGACGTAGTTCAATGGCTGCGAGGGCCAAAACCCGCACCAGGTCCGGTTTACCAGACACTTAATACGGCTTCTTCGACCCGACCTTTGTCAGCTCCGCCTTCATGGATTCGATTCAGCTTTCATGGATTCAACAATGGAGGCCAGCTTCTGAATACCTGGCTCTATGCGATCAGTCGCAATGGAAGAGAACCCCAATCTGAAATAATTGCGGGGACCGTTCTCGTCTGCAAAATAATTGTCACCTGCATTGATCACAATACTTTGCTCGGCTGCACGAGCCTCCAGCTCAGCTGCTGACACACCGGCAGGCAAACCCACCCAAAAAGAAGAACCGCCAAAGGAGGGAGCGGTCGAAGACATCATCAGATGACTGGAAAGTGCCTGATCCATAACGCGCCAGCGTTCCTTAAAGACCTGACTCAGTTTCAGGATGACCGAGTCATGATGCCCAAGAGCAAGAAAGTGCCCGACAGTACGCTGTGTATTGGTCGGTGGATGACGATACATCAGCCTTCTCAAGGCGCGCGCTTTTTTGATTAGTTCCGGAGACGCCACCATAAACCCTATCCGGAGCCCGGGTGCCAGTGTCTTTGACAGACTGCCTATATAGATAACACGATTGTTACGATCCAGACTCTTTAAAGCAGGTGTCGGTTCTCCAACAAAATTGAGCTCGCTCTCATAGTCGTCCTCAAGAATCAGAAAATCATCTTCAACTGCGCGATCCAGCAACTCTCTGCGGCGCTCCAGCGGAAGGGTAGACGTGGTCGGACATTGATGGCTCGGAGTCACGTACAACAGATCACAGCTTCTCAGTCTGTTGTCAAATTCAACCCCCTGTTCCCCGACCGGGAAGGCCTCACAGCTATCGGTGAACAACGCAAACATATTTCTGGCATCCGCATAACACGGATCTTCAACACCTACCGTCGCACTCTTGCCATGACTCCGGTTCAGTAAAAGTTGTGCAGCCAGATAAAGACCGTTCTGGGCACCGGTTGTGATGAGTATCTGGTCGGGGCTGGCCCAGACCCCGCGTCTGGGAAGCACCCGATTAAGGATCTGTTCAACCAGCAGATCATCGTCGTTATCAACTTGATCACGGGTCCATTGGCGAATCGCACCAACATGAAGCGACAAGCGACAGCTTTCGCGCCAGTCATTGACCGGAAATAGTGAGGGATCGACCTGTCCGTATACAAACGGATAGTCATAGTTTTGCCAGTCACGGGGTTTCTGGATGTTTCGCTGCCGTTCCAACTCCAGTGAAACCAGATTGCTCCAATCCGGCTCATTCTTGGCATCGACCTGATGGGTTTGATTGGCAGCATCGTCGCGACCACTTCGATTATCCGCTGCTGTCCTGACTCGGCCAGTCAGTATTTCCGGGTTAACGTAGTAGCCCTTTCTCTCACGCGCCAGCAAGTACTTCTCATCAATGAGGTGCTGATAAGCGAGCACAACGGTATTGCGGGCAACCCCCAGTTGGCGCGCCAATTCACGCGATGAAGGCAACGGGGTTTCTATCGGGATCTGGCCATCGAGTATGGCTTTGACCAGACTCTCACGCAGTTGGCTTTGCAGACTAAGGGTGGAGGTCGGAGAAAGCTTGAACAATTGATGCCACATTAAACCATCGCTGCGCATGCTCAATTCAATGCCTCCGTACTACAAAGTTTCTACACTTGGCAGCCGCCACTTACTTTTTGCGCTTGTTGAAACGCGAGAACATTCCCGGGGATCGGCCTCGAGCGGGAATTGGAGATTCAGTAACACCAGCAGCTGGAGTTGCGGCAGGGTCAGATACGTCGGAGTCGCTAAGCCCATCGCCGCCAGCGTTGTCACGCACATCGGCAACAGCCGTCGACCAGTCATCGTCTTCAAGTTGCCCGTCAAGTAGTTGCCCGTCAAGCCGATCGTCATTGGACGCGGCTTCCGATGGTGAAAAGCCGGCAATATCGGGATCCACCTCAAGCCAGGCAGATTCAGAGGCCGGAAATCCATACTTTTCAGCGTTCCAGTCGATTTCTGCCAGCACATCTTCTGACAGCTCCATTTGGCCGGCTGCTGTGTCACCGCCAACCGGGCCCTCGACGGGCAGACCGCCACCGCGATCAAATTCGTCCAATTCTTGCGACGGGTGAGCTATATCAGCATCGGCAGCACGCACTCTGGACAGTACCGGAATAGCCGATGCCTGCCCACCTGCATGACCACCTGCATGAATGTCGTTCTGGACCCGCGCAGAGGCGGTGGCCTGCTCAAGCGCCGCCTGTGTCTCACTGAGACTCACCGTCAGCTGCCGATTTTCGGTATCACGCTGCTGCAGCTCGGATTTAAGCTGTGCAAGCTGCAACTCTGCAGCGCCTGCTGACGTGGCGCCAGGTGCTATATCGGCTTCCAGCGACCTGATTTGGTTGCGCATTTCCTGCACATCCAATTCACTTTGCAGCTTGGCGCGTTCCAGATCTGTAATGCGTTCGTCGGCATCACCCAGCTGCTCGGTCAGAGAACGTTTTTCATGCGCAAACCGGGATTGCAGATGATTTTCGTCACGGATGGCGATCAAGCGTCTGGCACACCAGCCAATAACAGCACCGAGCAAGGCAGCAGTCAGTAAGCTTATCGCAATGATTGTGAGATCTCTCAAGCTAGTTCTCCATTAGCCTTAATTCTACACGGCTGCCGGTAGAAACCACAGAATCATTTGCCTGAGTATTGTTAGAGACATTGCCATCAGGATCCGCAACCGATACCTCCGGTTGGGAGTCACCCAAACCCACGGCGATCACTCGGTATTGCTCAAGACCGCGGTCGTAAAGGTAGCTGGCCATCTTGCTGGCACGCAGTCGGCTCAACAGAAGATTGTCGACACTCGACGCAGTATCACTCGCATGGACACGCAGACTGATCCTGAGATCCGAATACAAAAACAGTGTCTCAAAGGCAAGGTCGAGGGCTTCTATGGTTTCGTCGCTCAACTCCGTATCACCAGCTTCAAACGACACGTTGTTGATCGCCTCCTGTAATGCACTGATCTGATCCTGCTTCTCTTTCTCTTCAGGAGTTAAAGGCTCTATCTTCTCTGCTTCCTCGATCGAGATACTGACTGCCAGCGGTACTTGCAGCAACAAACGCAAACGACGTTCAATCTCTTGCGCCGGCTCTTCCTGTGCTTTTCCAATCAGATCGATGGAGGTTCCGGACCACAATACGCTGGCACTCTCAAGCGTGTCTTGCAGTGTCTGCAACAGCGGAACAAGTAGTTGCAAGCTGTCCAGATCCTTGACCCGTTCTGCAACTTCCCAGTCAATCTCAACGCCCTGCGCCGCTTCCAGATCAAGGTCCAATTGAGAACTCTGACCAGCATTTAGCAGCCCGCTGGCTACCACGCGCTGTGGATCCAACTGCAACTGCAATGTTGCCTCCTGCAACGGGCTGACTTGCAGATCGAGGCGCGGTTCAACAAAGCCGTCCTGTTGCGAAAGTGTTGCGGTTGCTTGCCGCAAACGCTCAACAAAATTTGCCGATTCCTGTTCCGAGCCAACGGTTCCGACAGCAGACAACTGAGCCACATCGATCAGTAGTTCCACATTGGAGTCACTGTCCAAAATAGAAAAAACACTTGCCAGACCTGGTAACCATTCAGTATTGCCGACGGCCTTCGGCACCTGAATAATTTGATTAACCACGGGTCTGTCTGTATCGAGTTGCTGCAGTTCATCAAGAAAGGCATCCAGCGATTCCGATTGCGGAAGCAATCCTGCAACCGCGATACGCTGCTTGGTAAATTCCACCAACAACCGAAGATCCGGCAGCTCTTCCTGCACTGTTTCAGTCGTAGCGCCGGGTTCCTGAACAACATCCTCCACTGCCGGGTCCGCGGACACAGACTCTGCCCCGGTCTGCCCGGTTTGGCCTGAAGTTGGCCCTGAAGCTGGCACAGTGGTCGATTCTGGCCTGGGTTCCGGGTTCGACTCTGTCGTCTGCTCCGCAGCTTGCTCTGCAGGCGTTCTTGATGCAGGCTCGGAAATTTCGACTACTGGCTCATTTGCCTCAACAACCTTATCGCCCCCGTTGGTATTTTGAGGGTTGGTATTTTCCGGGTTCGCGTTTTCAGTGGAGGCACTTACAGAATTGGTGCTTGTCGGACTGTTATCTTCCGGGCTGTCAGCATCCGGCTCAACAGTTGCCGATGAGGATTGCTTGTCGACTGCCGAGTCCGGCCCCGATAGCTGTGGCCCAGT